>JAUJME010000008.1 GCA_030447005.1 Solirubrobacteraceae bacterium
CCGATGACGACCGCCGAGCCGCTCATCGGCACGCCAGCGCGACCTGGTGGAGCATGGAGCGGCGCGGATCGGGGACGTCGCCCCAGAAGGCCGCCTGCGCCTCGGCGCCGGCCAGCGCGTAGGCCTGCTCGAGATGGAGCGGCATGGGATCCCACGTCCCCACCGCGCGCAGCTTGGCGGCGCCGCCCTCCTCGTAGAGGAGGATCCGGTTGCTCCCGCTCCCCATGAAGTGCCCCTCGTGCGTGGTCAGCTCCAGGGCGGCGACCGGGGTGGCCCCGTCCGGGAGCGCCGGCGGCTCGTTCTCGCCGAAGCGCGTGAGCCCGTCGTCGAGCTCGTCGACGTAGGCGCGCAGCGCTTGGCCGTCGCCGTCGGCGGTGAGCAGCCGGGTGGCGGTCACGTACCCGCGCGTGTAGACGGGGGCGCCGGCCTCCGTCCCCGCGGCGACCTCGATCTCGAAGGTCTGGCCCTCGAGCCCGCCCGCGCGGGTGGCGGTGAAGCGGCCGATCTCCGTCGCGTAGTCCGGCCAGTGCTCGACCGCGGTCAGCGCGCCGAGCGCCGAGCGCGCGTCCGGCACGTCGACGGGCTCATAGGTGTGCCAGGTCCGCTCGCCGTCCGGCGCGGCCGCCGGGGTCAGCTCGCCGAGGCAGCCTTCCGCCAGCCGCGCGCCGGGATCGAACGCACGCCGCTCCTGCGGCGTCTCGAAGACGATCCCCCAGCCGCGGCGCGCGGGGTCGGCGTAGCCCTCGGAGAACCAAGGGCCGTGCAGCCGGTCGGCACCCGCGAGCAGCTGCGCGCGGTCGAGCGTCCCGCGGCGCGCGCGGACCGTCTCGAGGAAGCGGTCGCGGCCGAAGGCGCGGTGGAAGGCCACGACGTCGTGCGCGCGCAGCCGGCGGTGACCCTTGCGGTGCCAGCGGGTGGTGACGATGGCGAAGGCCAGCCGGAGGTCGTCGAGCTCGCGCAACTCGGAGGGCCGCCGGAAGTAGGCGGCGTTGAGGAAGTCGGTCACCCAGCCGGCGGCGTCCGGCGCGGCGACCGACGAGCCGCTCATCCGCGCGAAGCGCGCCGGCTCGGAGCGCCACGCCCGCGCGCCGAGCAGCGCAGCGGCGCCCCCGGCGAGGGCGGTGGCGGGGGTGGGCTGGCGGGCCATCAGTGGCCCGGTACCCGTTTCGGCGGCGCCGGCGTCCTGACCCGGGGGCCGCACGCCATCCGGGTGTGGCCGGCGCCCGGCGGGTAGGGGTCTCGCGTGCTCAACAAGCTGGCGCGACTCCATTTGCTCGACCGCCAGGCACGGCGCTGATCGGCAGGTCACCCGATGATCGCCGTCGCCAGTGTCTTCGCCGTGGCCGTGATCTCGCTCCTGATCACGCGCGTCGCGACCCTCGCGTTCGTCCTCACCGGGATGTCGCAGGATGCGGCCCGCTTCCAGGCGCGGTCGGCGCTGACCGGAACCGGATTCACGACGAGCGAATCCGAGGGCGTGGTCGGCCACCCGGTGCGCCGCCGGATCGTCATGGTGCTCATGCTGTTCGGAGGGGCCGGGCTCGTCACCACCGTCGCCACGCTCGTGATCGGCTTCGCGAACGCGTCGCGCGGCGAGGCGTTCAGCCGCTTGGGCGTGCTGCTGCTCTCGCTCGGCGCGCTCGTATTCGTCTCGCGCACCCGCTGGTTCAACCGCGCGATCACGCCGCTCCTCACGCGGCTCGTCAACCGCTACACCGATCTGGAGGCACAGGATTACGCGGAGATCCTGCACCTCGGCGGCGAGTGGGGCGTCGGTCAGGTCGGGGTCAGAGAGGGCGACTGGCTCGCCCACGGGCGGCTCGGCGAGCTCGATCTACGGTCGGAGGGTGTCGCCGTCCTCGGCATCGAGCGCCCCGGCGGCACCTACCTGGGAGCGCCCGCCTTCGAGACGCGCATCATGCCGGGCGACGTGGTGGTCCTCTACGGACTCCGCCACCGGCTCCGCGAGCTCGACGATCGGCCGGCCGGCGACGAAGGCGACCGGGCGCATGCCGCGGCGGTCGCCGAACAGCAGCGCGCGACCGCCGCCTAGCCGCCTCCGGAGGCCTACGCCACCAGGCCGACGCGGCCGAACGCCCGTGCGTTCGGGATGACGGCGCCGGCGTCGGTCCGCATCCACTGCTCGAGCAGCGACGCGTAGACCCGGCGGAAGTCGACGGTGACGGCGAGGTTGCCGTCCTTGTCGAGCCGCCGGAGCTCGGGATAGTCGGTCAGGATGCCGCCGCGGGCGCGCGGGCCCTGCACCCAGGCGATCCCGCCGGCGCCGTGGTCGGTGCCGCCCGAGGCGTTCTGCTCGGCGCGGCGGCCGAACTCCGACCACACGAACGTGAGCACCCGGTCGGCGAGCCCGCGCGCGGCGAGGTCGGCCTGGAAGGCCGACAGCGCCTCCGAGACGTCTCCGAGGCAGCGGTCGAGGTCCGCCTTCTGGCCGTCGTGGGTGTCGAACTGGCCGTCGGCCTCGACCGCCGCCACGCGCACGCCGAGCGGCGCGGAGAGCAGGCCGGCCAGGTTGCGCAGCCGGTCGCCGAGCTTCGAGTCCTTCGGATAGGCCACCGAGCCGCCGAGCGGGTCGGGCTCGTCGTCGTCGTGGGCGAACGGCTTCAGGCGCTCCGCGACGTCGTGCATGAGCCGGGCCGAGGTCGCCGCGGCGGCGCCGGCCGCCCCGGGCGCGGGCTGCGCGGCCAGCTCGGCGTAGGCGCTCCAGGCGCGGTCGTAGGCCTTGCCCCACACCCCGGGCATCCAGACCTGGGCGCCGTTGGCGGAGTCCAGCGCGGCGACCGGCGCCTGGTTGGCGCGCAGGACGGGCGAGAGGGTGCCCGACATCGAGAGCGCCTGGAGCGGGTTGTCGCGGCCGCCGGAGGTGTCGAGCCAGCGGCCGAGCCAGCCCGTCCCGGCCGACTGGGTGATGAGCCCGGTCTCCCAGAAGTGGCGGGAATGGAAGTGCGAGAGGTCCGGGTTGGCGTAGTCGATGCCCGGCAGGAAGCCGATCTGGCCGCGGGCGAAGAGGCCGGCGATCCCGCCGCCCGCGCCGCGGCTGAGCGCGGGATGGGCGCCGAGGCCGGTCGAGCCGAGCTTCGCGGCGCCGTCGGACTGGCGGATGGCGCGGCGCTTGTCGGCGTAGGCGCCGTACTGGCCGAGCGGCACGAGCGTGTCGAGCAGGTCGCAGCCGCCCGGGAGGAAGACGGAGACGAGGATCGGGGCGTCGGGCGCCGCCTGCGCGGAGGCCTCGGCGGCCTCGAAGACGCGCGTGAGCGGCATGGCCTGGGCGGCGTAGACCGCGAGCCCGGCGCCGATGCCCCGGTGCAGGACCTGCCGGCGCGTGAGCCCGCCGCCCTCGGCCAGGTAGCGGCGGCGCGTGGCGTCGCTCGTGCGGTGGAAGTCGGCGCAGGCCTTGTGGGCGTTCATGGTCAGTGCAGCTGGGCGTCGGGGCCCGAGAGCAGGAGGTGGCGCAGCGCGCGCTGGGTGAGCGTCGCCATCGGGGCGACCTCCCACGACTTCAGGCCGGCGTTCATCTCGCGCGCGGTCCTCAGCAGCGTCTGGCGCGTGGCGGCCGAGATCCACGGCCGGCCGGTGGCGTCGAGCGCGGCCTCGAGGTGGCGGGCGGGATCCCAGCCGACGGGAACCGACTTGTCGGCGACCTCGAGCGGCCCGTCCTTGACAAGGTAGGTCGCCGCCTCGAACCGCGCGTGCATGGTGGTGGTCGAGAGCCACGCCGCGCCCCAGTCCCAGCCTGCGACGGTCGGCGGCTTGAAGAGCTCCTGGCCCATCTCGGGCAGCAGCCAGCCCCAGGCGTCCGCGTCGACGGGCCGCCCGATGGCGCGCAGGCCGCCGGCGACCTGCACGGCCGGGGCCTTGACCATGTCGGGCGCGTCGAGGTCGGCGTAGAGCGCCGGGTGGGCGAGGATCGTCGCCACCACCGGAGCGATCCGGTGGCCCGAGCCGCGGTAGGCCTTGACGAGCCGGCGGCGCGTGGGGACGTCGAGCGGCGTCGCCACGAAGAAGCTCCACAGCTTCTCGACCAGGAACGGCGCGTGGCGCGGGTGGCGGACGACCAGCCCGAGCACGTCCCTGTAGTCGAAGCGCCCCTTCTTGCCGAAGATCCGCTTCGTGCCGCGGTCGCGCTCCCTGCGGCTGTAGTACACGCCGCCGAACCCCGAGTCGCCCCAGCGGACCTTCCAGCCCGTCATCGCGCGCGCGGCCTCGCGGACGTCGCGCTCGGAGTAGCCGGTGCCGAGCGTGAAGAGCTCCATCAGCTCGCGCGGGAAGTTCTCGTTCGGCGCGGCGGGGTCCGAGCCCGCCAGCGACAGGAACATCAACATGGCCGGCGACACGGTCACGCCGTGCAGCATCCGCGGGAAGGAGCCGAGCGCGTGGCGGCGCAGCGTGCGGTTGAGCGAGAGCTGGAGCGGCGTGTCCTGGTCGCGGCAGGCGAAGTGGTCCGCCCAGAACAGGGTCAGCTTCTCCTCGAGCGGGCGCGTGGTGCGGACCATGCGGTCGAGCCACCACAGGCCGTCGTGGGCCCACTCGTTGACCGGGTCCAGCCCGCGCCCCTCGACGGTGGGCTCAGGGCCGACGAGCTTCGCCGGCCCGTCGCCGGTGACGATCCAGCGCAGCGTCGCGGCCTGGCCGGCCTGCGCCCAGTGGGCCGCCTCGGCGCTCGTCGCCCCGAACCCGGCCCGCCAGAAGAGCCGCCGGACGTGCGCCTCGGTCCAGTTCGGATCGCTCACCCGAGGTGCATCGGGTGCAGCGGTGCACGACTCAAGCGGGGTGTCGTGCGGCGAACGTCAACGCGGGACGCCGGCGCGCGCCGACACCCCTACGCCGCGACCTCCACCGTCTCGATCCCCGCCGGCTCCTGCGGGCGGTCGCGGCCGTCGGTCGGGACGCCCTCGATGGCGTCGACGACGTCCATGCCCTCGCGGACCTCGCCGAAGACCGTGTGCTTGCCGTCGAGCCAGGGCGCGGCGTCCGTGGTGACGATGAAGAACTGCGAGCCGTTCGTGTTCGGGCCGGCGTTGGCCATCGCCAGCGCGCCGCGCACCACCTTGTGGGGGTTGAACTCGTCCTCGAAGGTGTAGCCGGGTCCGCCCGTCCCGGTCCCCTGCGGGCAGCCGCCCTGGATCATGAAGTCCTTGATCACGCGGTGGAAGGAGAGGCCGTCGTAGAACCCCTTCCCCGCGAGGTCCTTGAAGTTCTGGACGGTCTTGGGCGCGTCCTCGTCGAACAGCTCGAAGGTGATCGGGCCGTGCGTGGTCGTCATCGTCGCCTGGGACATCGGAATTGCTCCTAGTTCTTGGTGGCCTGGATGCGCAGCTTGTGGCCGCGGACGTCGGTGCCGTCGACGGCCTCCGCGATGCGCAGCACCTGGTCGGCGGGGACCTCGAGCAGCGCGAAGCGCTCGAGGAGCCGGACGTTGCGGACCTCCTCGCCGTCCAGGCCCGTCGCGGTGACGGCGTGGATGACGTCGGCCTCCGAGAGCCCGGCCGCGCGGCCGCCGCTCACGATCATCTTCTTGTAGCCGCCGCCGTTGCCGTTGACCGGCACCGCCGCGCCGTCGTGCGGCTTGCGGTGCCGGCGCGGGGGTTCCTGCGCGCGGGCGGGGGCGACCTTGGCGCCCTCGGCCCACGGCGCGATCTTCGTGTTGGCGTGGCGCTCGATCGCCTCGAGGTCGCGGCTCTGCTTGGGCTCGATGAAGGTGATGGCCCGGCCGGAGCGGCCGACGCGCCCCGTGCGGCCGATGCGGTGCACGTAGGTGTCGGGCGACGTCGGGACGTCGAAGTTGACGATGTGGGTGACCGTGGAGATGTCGAGGCCGCGGGCGGCGACGTCGGTGGCCACGAGGATCTGCACCCGGCCGCCCTTGAACGAGATCATCACGCCGTCGCGGGCGCCCTGGCTCATGTCGCCGTGCAGCGCCTTGACGTTCATCCCCTTGTCGCGCAGCGTGCGGTAGAGCTGCTCCGTGCGGATCTTCGTGCGCGCGAAGACGATCGCCTGCTCGGGGCGCTCGGACTCGAGGACGCGGGCGAGCGTGGCGACCTTGTCGGGGCCCTTCGTCTCGACGTAGAACTGCTCGACCGTGTCGATGGTCAGCGTCGCCGCCTTGACCTTCACGGTGACCGGGTCGTAGAGGTGGCGGTCGGCCAGCGCCCGGATCTCCGGCGGCATGGTCGCCGAGAAGAGCGCGGTCTGGCGGCCGTTCGGCGTGAGCGAGAGGATCTTCTCGACGTCCTCGAGGAAGCCGAGGTCGAGCATCTCGTCGGCCTCGTCGAGCACGAGGTAGCGGCAGGAGTGCAGCATCAGCGAGTGGCGGGAGATCAGGTCGAGCACGCGGCCGACCGTCCCGACCACGACCTGGCCGCCGCCCTTGAGCTGGGCCTGCTGGGTGCGGATGGGCGCGCCGCCGAAGACGGCGACCACGTCGACGCCCTTGCGCGCTCCGTACGTGCGCAGCGCCTGGGTGACCTGGATGCACAGCTCGCGCGTCGGGGTGAGGACGAGCGCCTGGACCTCCTGCTCCTCCGGGTCGACGAACTCGACCATCGGCAGCCCGAACGCCGCGGTCTTGCCCGTGCCGGTCTGCGCCTGGCCGATGACGTCCTTCCCCTGGAGCAGCTCGGGGATCGCCTGCTCCTGGATCGGGCTCGGCGACTCGTAGCCGACGTCGCGGAGCGCTTGCAGGACGGGTTCTGAGAGGCGGAGGTCGGCGAAGGTCGTCATTCGGACCAGCAGCCTAGTAGGCGTGGCGTGCGATCCTTCCCGCGTGCTCCGGTGGCCCATCCGTCTCGCCAGCGTCGTCGCGGCGGCCGTGCTCGCCTACGGGTGGGGCGATCTCGCGCGCGATCCGTCCCCGGCCGGCGTCGTGATCCTCGGGCTGCTGACCGCCGTGCTGGGGGTCGCGCTGATCCGCCTGTACCGCCCGGGCGGGATGGCGGCCTTCCAGTTCGAGGACGACGCGCGCCCCGCTCCGGGCGAGGCGGTGGCCGACCCCGTCGAGCGCGAGCGCGAGCGAAAGCGGCCCGAGCCGGCCGCCGTCCGCGCACCGGTCGCCGCGACGGCCCCGCCGGCCCCCGCCCCGGCCGCCGCCCCGCGCCCCGCCCCCGCGCCGCCCCGCGCCCGGCGCGCAAGCGGCGGCTCGCTGTGGTCGAGCGATCGCGCCACCCGCGCGCCCGAGCCCTCGGCACCCGCCGCCCCGGCGGCCGCTCCGCGCGGCGCCGACCTCCTCGACCTCAACACGGCGAGCGCTGACGAGCTCGCGATGCTCCCGGGCATCGGCCGGGGCGCGGCCGCGCGCATCGTCGCCCACCGCGAGGCCAACGGCCCGTTCCGCTCGCCGTCCGAGCTCGCCGCCGTCGAGGGCTTCGACGCCTCGCGCGTGAACCGGGTCGCCGCGCGCGTCCGCGTCTGAGCCCAGCCCTCAGCGGGCCGGGTCGAGCAGCAGCTTGCCGCTCGTGCGCCGCGCCTGGAGGTCCTCGTGCGCGCGGCGGACCTCGGAGAGCCCGTAGGTCTCGCCCTCCACCACGCGCAGCGTCCCGTCCGCCACGCGCCCGAACAGGTCGGCGAGCGGGCCCTCGACGAGGTCGGGGCGCCCGAGCACGTGCATGAGCCAGAAGCCGACGACGGCCTGGCTCTTGCGCATGAGCGCCCCGTTGCTCACGGTGTTCGGCTCGCGCGAGGCCATGCCGTAGGCGACGAGCCGGCCGAGCGGCGCGAGCGCCTTGAGGCACTCGTCGAAGACGCGGCCGCCGGCCATCTCGAGGACCACGTCGACCTTGCGGCCCTCGTTGGCCTCGCGCAGCGCGCCCGCGAGGTCCTCCGTCTCCGGATCGACCGCGGCGTCGGCGCCCAGGGAGAGCGCGAGCTCGCGCTTCTCGGGTGTCGAGGCGGTCGCGATCACCCGGCCGGCGCCGAGCGGCTTGGCGAGCTGGACGGCGAGCGCGCCGACGCCGCCCGCGGCGGCGATGACCACGACGCTCTCCCCCTGGCCCAACTTGGCGGAGGTCTTGTAGAGGTGCCAGGCGGTCAGCCCCTGCAGCAACAGGGCCAGAGCGACGCCCTCCGAGACGCCGTCGGGCAGCGCCACGACCGACTCGGCCGGCGCGACGGCGTACTCCGCGTAGCCGCCGGCGCCGACGAGCGCCACCACCCGCGCGCCCTCCTCGAAGCGCCCGCCGCCCCGCTCGACGACGCCCGCCACCTCGGCGCCCGGCGTGAACGGCAGCTCGTAGCGGGCCAGGTAGGAGTTCTCCCGCGCGTGGGTGTCGGCGAAGTTGAGCCCCGCCCGCGTGACCCGGATGAGGACCTGGCCGTCGGCGGGCTCGGGGACCGGCGCGTCCTCGACGAGCTCGAGGACCTCCGGACCGCCCCACTCGGAGATCCGGATGGCGCGCATGGCGGCCACCCTATCCTCCTGCGCTTCGCCAACGCACGACACCGAAGGGTGCCTCCATGTCAGTGACCGTCGTCGGCTCGATCGCCTTCGACGCCGTCGAGACCCCCGTGGGCAGCCGCCCGCGGATGCTCGGCGGCTCGGCCGTCCACTTCTCGCTCGCCTCGTCCTTCTTCGACGCGACCCGGGTCGTCGGCCCGGTCGGCGACGACTTCGGCGACGAGGAGTACGCGGTCCTGCACGGCCGCGGCGTCAACACGGACGACATCGAGCGCGTCGCCGGCGGCAAGACCTTCTTCTGGTCCGGCCGCTACGAGCGCGACGTCAACGTCCGCCACACGCTCATCACCGAGCTCAACGTCTTCGAGACCTTCCAGCCCAAGCTCTCCGAGCCGGCCCGCGCGGCCGACGTCCTCTTCCTGGCCAACATCCAGCCCGACCTCCAGCGCGAGGTGCGCGAGCAGTGCGCCCAGGCCCGCTTCACGGCGCTCGACTCGATGGACCTGTGGATCGACATCGCCCGCGAGTCGCTGATCCGCACGATCGGGATGGTCGACTGCGTGATCGTCAACGACTCAGAGATCAAGCAGCTCACCGACGAGCCGAACCTGGTCCGGGCGGCGCGCGCGGTGCTCGCGATGGGCCCGCGCGTGGTGATCGCCAAGCAGGGCGAGTACGGCGCGACGATGTTCACCGCCGACGGCGTCTTCGCGCTGCCGGCCTATCCGACCGCCGACGTGGTCGACCCGACGGGCGCCGGCGACACCTTCGCGGGGGGCTTCGTCGGCTCGATCGCCGCGCGGATCGACGAGGAGCTCAGCGACGACGTCCTGCGCAGCGCGATGGCCTACGGGACGGCGCTGGCGTCCTTCAACGTCGAGGCCTTCGGGAGCGAGCGGATTGCGGCAGTGACGCCCGACGAGATCGCCGAGCGCGTCGCGGCGCTCGAGCGGATGACCCGCTTCGAGGGGGCCGCGACCGCGCTGCGGGCCTGATGGACCCCGGACGCGCGAGCGGCCCCGTGTGGGGCCGCTCGGTACGTCGGATCCAGGTCCTGACTAGGATTGGATGAAGCCCGTGCCCTTGACGGCCTTGAGGATTCGGGCCTCGGAGACGCCGCGGTCGAACGTGCGCGGGGCGGGCAGGGCGGACTCCATGGCGCTGGGCACGCCGCCGCCGTTGAGGAAGCGGATCCAGGACGCATGGCGCGCCTCGACCGTGGCGACCGAGCCGGCGGCACGGAGGACGGCGGCCTGCGAGACGTTGGCGACCTGGCCGAGGTAGGCCTGGACACCGGTGTCCTCGAGGACCTGGGCGGTCTTGCGGTAGACGTCGCGGTCGGTGACCGCCTTGCCGAAGTCGAACTCGAGACCCTTCACCCGCTTCTTGCCGAGCGCGTTGCTCAGGAACGTCACGTGGTCGTCCTCATGGGCCGACACGGTCCTCGTGAAGCGCTCCAGCTGGGCGTCGTCGCCGAACACGTTGTTGGCCCGCGCCTGGCGGTAGAAGTTGGCCTCGAGGAGCTCGAGGGTCATGGCGAACTGCAGGATCTTGATGTCGTTCTTCTTGGACTTCTTGCTCGAGATCCTGGCCTCGGCGGGCGCGAGCATGCCGAAGAACGCGCCGCCGGCCACCAGGCCGCCCGCGCCGACGGCGCCCTTGCGGAAGAGGTCACGACGGTCGATGCCGGCCGCCTCGGCGGTCTCGCGGACGAGGCCCGACCTATCGATGGTGTCGATGTCGAGGAGATGGGACATTGGCGAACCCTCCTGGGGGTCGTTCGTTTCAGTTGCTGAAGGCCGTCGCTGCGACCCTCAGATATGGCCTCTAACGTCCTCGTCCCCCAACCGGATCACCGGACGACGACGCGGCCGTCCATTCCGATGTGGACCGTGCAGACGTAGCGGTAGGTCCCCGATCGCCTGAAACGCACGGTGTGGCGCCCGTCCGTCTTGGTTCCCGAGCCCTTGAACCGGCGTGATCCGCGCGAGCGGACGTTGTGCGGCGTGGCGCCGTCACGCCACACCCAGCGGACGCTGTCGCCCCGCTTGATGCGGACGGTCGAGGGCTTGAAGTCGACGTCCTCGAGGACGACGGTCGCGGTGCGGGCGGCGCCCACGGACTGCGGCAGGACGAGCGCGCCGGCGAGCGGGAGCAGGACGAGGGAGCGGGGAATGCGCATGTTGGGTGTTCGACGACGCGCCCGAAGGCGGATCATCGGTTCCCCGATCGGCCATCACGGGGTAGCCTGCCCGGGGATGGAGTGGACGATGGTCTATCTGTTCTTCGCGCTGAAGGTGCCCATCCTGCTGCTCGGGTGGCTCGTGTGGTGGGCGGTCCGCTCCTACGACGAGCCGGTCGACGCGCCCAGCGACGACGGCGGGATCCGCCCCCGCCGCCACCCGCGCCCGCCGCTGCCGCGCACCCCGCGCCGCGGCCCGCACGGCTCGGGCGCCCCGCTGCCGCCCCCGCGGGTGCGCCCCGTGCGCCCGCTGCGCGCCCGCGGGCGCACCCTGCGCTCCTAGGCGCGCCCGCCGCCCTCCGTGGCAGACTCCCGCGGCGTGGAGCCCGCCCCCGCCTCCGTCCTCTCCGACGGCACCATCACCGCGCTCGTGGAGGCGGGCCGGATCACCATCGATCCGTGGGATCCCGCGATGGTCCAGCCCGCCTCGGTCGACCTCCGCCTGGGCGACTCCTTCCGCGTCTTCCACAACCACCGCGCTACGGCGATCGACCTCCGCGAGCCGCCGAGCAACCTCACGGAGGAGATCGTCCTCGGCGAGGGGGAGCCGTTCGTCATCCACCCGGGCGAGTTCTGCCTCGGCCGCACGCTCGAATGGGTCGAGCTGCCCGACGACATCGTGGCTCGCATAGAGGGGAAGAGCTCGATAGGCCGCCTCGGCCTCATCGTCCACGCGACCGCCGGCTTCTGCGATCCGGGGTGGAAGGGGACGCTCACCCTCGAGCTCAACAACCTCACCCGCGTCCCGATCCGGCTCTACGCCGGGCTGCCGATCGCCCAGCTCTCGTTCATGACGCTCGACGCCCCGGCCCGGCGGCCCTACGGCTCCGAGGGGCTCGGCTCCCACTACCAGGGCCAGGTGGCGGCCACGGAGAGCCGCTACAGGCGGTAGGTTCCCGCCATGCTCGAAGCCCTGCTCATCCTCGCCTCCGCCGAGGGCGCCGAGGAGACGTCCAAGGTCCCGTTCTATCTCGCCGGCGGGCTGCTGACCCTGTTCGCCGTGCTGGTCGGCGCGCTCGGCGTCGTGCGCCACGACTTCCCGTCGTCGCAGGGCGCGGCCCGGGCGGTCATGGGGCTCGCCGCGCTGCTGGTCGTGGTCACCATGGTCACCAGCGTCCTCACCTCGTAGCCCGCCTCCGTCTCCCTCCCGCATAATCGGGTACGAGGGCGGCTAGGACCTGCGACGAGGAGCGACATGGGCACCCAGGAACAGAGCGCGAACGGCGGGGGCGTGGCCACCACGGCAGACACGCTGAGCATCACCGACAATCGCACGGGCAAGAGCTACGAGGTCCCCGTCGAGGACGGCACGATCCGCGCGATGTCGCTGCGCGACATCAAGGTCTCCGACGACGACTTCGGCCTGATGTCCTACGACCCGGCGTTCCTGAACACCGCGTCGACCCGCTCGGAGATCGGCTACATCGACGGCGCCAACGGCATCCTCGAGTACCGGGGCTATCCGATCGAGCAGCTCTGCGAGCAGTCCTGCTACCTCGAGGTCGCCTACCTCCTCGTCCACGGCGAGCTCCCGACCAAGCAGCAGCTCGACGAGTGGATCCACGCGATCACGATGCACACCTTCGTGCACGAGAACGTCAAGAAGTTCGTCGAGGGGTTCCGCTACGACGCCCACCCGATGGGCATGCTGCTCGCCTCCGTCGGCGCCCTCTCGACGTTCTATCCCGACGCGCCCGACGTCAAGGACCCCGAGGTCCGCTACTCCCACGTCATCCGGCTGATCGCCAAGATGCCGACGCTGGCCGCCTTCGCCTACCGGCACACCATGGGCCAGCCGTACGTCTATCCCGACAACGAGCTCGACTACCCGGGCAACTTCCTCGGGATGCTCTACAAGATGTCGGAGATCAAGTACCAGCCCGACGAGCGGCTCTCCAAGGCCCTCGACGTGCTGTTCATCCTCCACGCCGACCACGAGCAGAACTGCTCGACCAACGCGGTCCGCGCGGTCGGCTCCTCGCAGGTCGATCCGTACTCGGCGGTGGCGGCCGGCGTCGCGGCGCTGTACGGCCCGCTGCACGGCGGGGCCAACGAGCAGGCGCTCAACATGCTGCGCCGGGTCGGCTCGGTGGAGAACATCCCCGACTTCCTCCAGGGCGTGAAGGACGGCAAGGAGCGCCTCCAGGGCTTCGGCCACCGCGTCTACAAGAACTACGACCCGCGCGCGCGGATCATCCGCAAGCACCTCGACGAGGTCTACGAGGTCACGGGCAAGAGCCCGCTGCTCGAGATCGCCACCGAGCTCGAGAAGCGGGCGCTCGACGACGAGTACTTCACGTCGCGCAAGCTCTATCCCAACGTCGACTTCTACTCCGGCCTCATCTACGAGGCGATGGGCCTCCAGGCCGGGATGTTCCCCGTCATGTTCGCCATCCCGCGGACGAGCGGCTGGATCGCCCAGTGGCTCGAGATGATCGACGACTCGGAGCAGAAGATCGCCAGGCCGCGGCAGATCTACACCGGCGCCCGGGAGCGCGACTACGTGCCGGTCGGCCAGCGCTGAGCGTGCGCCGCCTCACAGAGCACAAGGAGGGTCGGTCTTAGTATGAAACCGTGTTCCCGATCGCCCTCACGCTCGCCGACGGCACCGAGCTGCTCATCCGCCCGATCGAACCGGGCGACAAGCAGCGGCTGGCCGACGGGCTGCGCCGGCTGAGCGACGAGACGATCCGCAAGCGGTTCCTGGCCGCCAAGCCCCGGTTCTCGTCGTCGGAGCTGCGCTACCTCACCGAGGTCGACGGCTATGACCACATCGCGCTCGTCGCGGTGCTGGCCTCCGACCCGGAGGCGCTCGTGGCCGTCGCGCGCTGCGTGCGGCTGCCCGAGTCGCCCGACACCGCCGAGATGGCGATCGTCGTCGCCGACCACCTCCAGGGCCACGGCCTCGGCCGCCGACTCGCCCAGCTCCTCGCCGACGAGGCCCGCTCGGTCGGCGTGCGCCGCTTCGCCGCGACCATGCTCGGCGAGAACGTCGCCGCGCAGCGGATCATGCGCACGATCACCGAGCGCCTCGAGGGCGGCTGGGCCGGTGGCGGCGTGCGCGAGCTGGTCGGCACCCTCGTCGCCGCCTAGCCGTAGCCTTCGGCGCCATGCCCTATCGCGTGACGGTCCGCCGCGGGTCGGCGGTCCGGCGGACGAAGGCGGCGACGCTCGAGGCCGCGCTCGACGCCGTCGAGGAGGCCGCCCGTGACGCGGCGCGCAGCGAGCGCCCTGCGCCGGTCGACCTGCGGGTGCGCCGCTACGACCCGGCCGACCAGGTCGTCGCCCGGATCGAGGTCGCCGGCCCCACCCGCCTGGCCCCGGCGGTCCGGGCGGGCGTCGACGTGCGCGGCAACGGCGCGATGAGCGCCTACACCGGGCGATCGGCGCGGCGGCCGGTCGAGGAGCGTGACGACGAGTCCGCCCTGCAGGCGCTGCGACGGGTGCTGGGGTAAGGCGCCGTGCGCTATCCGGACTACCTGCGCCTGGAGGGCTGGTGCTCGATCGTCCTCGGGCTGGCGCTCGCCGCGCTCGCCTTCCCGGGCCTGCTCGTCTCCTACGACGCGTGGTGGATCGGCCTGCTCTTCGTCCCCGGCGTGCTGCTCGCGCTGGGCGGCTGGGCCGCCGCGCGCCGCGGCGTCCCGCTCGCCGCCCCGGGCCGCTGGCTGACCGAGCGGCCGCTGCGCGAGGCGACGCCGGGGCGGCCCGGGCTCGACGCGGCGCGCCTGCGCCGGCGGCTGGTGGCGGAGACCGCGCTGTGGATCGCCGGCGTGGCGGCGTGGATCGTCCTGGCCCGCTCGAGCGGGCTGCTGATCTTCGGGACGGGGCTGGCCTCGGCGGCGTTCGGTGCGGTCCAGGCGTTCGCCGCGCGGGCACACGTGCGGGCGGCCGAGCGCGTCAGCGGAGCGGCCTACGTGGTCGCCGAGCGGCCGGGGCTCGGATCGCCGTCGCTCGGCAGCGCGCCTCTAGCCTCCCGGGCATGACCGTCGAGCCCCATGGCGAAGAGGCCGAGGCTCCCCCGCCGCCGCTCGACCCCGAGACCCGCGCCCGCCGCGCCGCGGCGCTCTCCCACGTGCGCGCCTACGGCGATCCCGTCCTGCGCGAGCGCGCCCGGCCCGTCGAGGCGTTCGACGAGAAGCTGCGGGAGGAGGTCGAGACGATGACCCGCCTCATGGACGACGCCCTGGGCACCGGCCTGGCCGCCACCCAGCTCGGGATCCTCCACCGGGTGCTCGTCTACCGCACCCCCGGCGAGCCCGACTCCCCTGTCCGCGTCCTGGTCAACCCCGAGCTCGAGTGGGCCTCCGCGGAGCGCGAGCCCTTCCCCGAGGGCTGCCTCAGCCTGCCCGGCGTGTGGGTCGACGTCGAGCGCCCGGCCAGCGTGCGCGTCGTCGCCCGCGACGCCGCGGGCGAGGAGGTGCGCGTCGAGGCGTCGGGGCCGGAGGCGAGCGTCGTGCAGCACGAGATGGACCACCTCGACGGCGTCCTCATCCTCGACCGCATCCCCACGCCGGTCCGGCGCGACGCCCTGCGCGCGCTGCGCGACGAGCTCGGCTAGAGCGTCAGCGTCGCGCCGTAGCGGCGCAGCCAGCGGGAGTGCTCGCGCCAGTCGGGCACGCGCGACTCGAGCAGCCGCCAGAAGCGCGGCGAGTGGTCCATGACCTCGAGGTGGCAGACCTCGTGCTCGACGACGTAGTCGAGCACCGCCTCGGGCGCGAGGAGCAAGCGCCAGTTGAACGACATGGCGCCGGTGGAGGAGCACGATGCCCAGCGGGTGCGCTGGGCGCGGATGGTCAGGCCGGTGTACCGGGTCCGCGCACGGGCGACGGCGGCGTCGAGTCGCGGGGCGATCTCGGCGCGGGCGGCGCGGCGGTAGAAGCGCTCGACCGCCTCCAGCGTCGCCGCCGGATCCCCCGCCGGCACGAGCAGCTCGCCGTCGCGACGATGGACCCGCGTGCGACCCGGCTGGGGCACGAGCGCCAGCGTCTCCCCCAGGTACGGGACGGTGCCGGGCTCCCGGGCCACCTCGGCCGCGGCGCGCGTGAGCGCGCGGCGCCGCCGCTCGATCCACGGCCGCAGCTCGCGCACGGCAGCGGCGGCGTCGCGCTCGGCGGCGCGGCGGGGCAGCACGACCTCGACGGCGCCGCCCGCGTCCACGCGGACGTTGACGCGACGCGCCCGCGCGGAGCGGCGGATCGTGTACTCGAGGTCGTCGGCGCGCAGGGGGGCGGACACTGAGGCGAGAGAGCCTAGGATGGGCCCCCGATGGAGCGGACGAGGGTCCGGCTCCCGCCGGGCGTGCGGGAGCCCTACACGGTCTTCCTCAACAGCGTGCCCCAGCGCGAGGGGACCGACTACAACGTCCGGGGCCGGGTGCTCGAGTTTCCCTCCGCGCTCGAGAAGGACCGGATCTCCAAGGGCCGCTGGTTCCTCGGCGCGTGGGGCGTCGGGACCTACCGCAAGGACGACACGGTCGACATCGCCTGGACGGCCGCCGACGGCAGCCCGCGCATCGCGCACCGGCTGGACTTCGAGCGCGGCTAGACCGGCACGGCGCCGCGCCACGGCGCCATCACGCGCAGCGCGGACATGATCGCCCGCGTCGCGGGGGAGCGGTTGAGCGTGTAGAGGTGGATGCCCGGCGCGCCCTTGGCGAGCAGGTCGGCGCACTGGAGCGTCGCGTAGGCGACCCCGAACTCCGCCACCGCCTCGGGCTGGTCGGCGCGGGCGTCGAGCTCGCGCATCAGATCCTCGGGCAGCCGCGAGCCGATCAGCGAGGAGATCCGCGCGATCTGCTTGTAGTTCGTGATCGGCCAGATGCCGGGGATGATCGGCACCTCGATCCCGATCGCCCGCGCGCGGGCGACGAAGTCGAAGTAGTCCTCGTTGTCGAAGAAGAGCTGGGTGACCAGGAAGCCGACGCCGGCGTCGACCTTCTCCTTGAGGAAGCGCAGGTCGGCGTCGGGCGACTCGGCGTGGATGTGGGTCTCCGGGAACGCCGCCGCACCGATCGCGAAGTCGTACTCGGCGCGGATGAGCTCGACGAGCTCGCGCGAGTAGGAGAGCCCGCCCTCGGTCGCGACCCAGTCCTCCTGGCCGGGCGGGGGATCGCCGCGCAGGGCGAGCACGTTGTCGATCCCCGCCTGCGCCATCCGGTCGAGCATCGCGCGCAGCTCGTCGACCGTCGCGCCGACGCACGTGAAGTGCGCCATCGCCTCGAGGCCGTAGCGCTCCTTGATCCGCGCGACGGTCTCCACCGTCTTGTGCTTCTGCTCGACCGTCCCGCCGGCCCCGTAGGTCACCGAGACGAACGTCGGCTCGAGCCGCACGAGCTCGGCGAGCGCGTCCTCGAGGTTGCGCTCGCCCTCGGGCGTCTTGGGCGGGAAGAACTCGAAGGAGAAGACGGGCTGGCCGGAGCTCGCGAGGGCCTCGTCGATCCGCATGCGGGGATTCTAGGTGGCATGGTGTGGGTGTGCCCGAGGAGCACCGCGCCCGGCTGCTGATCGACTGCCCCGACCGGCGCGGGATCGTCGCGGCGGTGTCGGGGTTCCTCGCCCGCCACGAGGCCAACATCGTCGAGGCCGACCAGCACTCGACGCACCCCACCGACGGCCGCTTCCACATGCGGATGGAGTTCGACGCCGCGGACCCGGCCGCGCTGCGCGAGGCGTTCGGCGCCGAGGTCGGCGACGCGTTCGGCATGACGTGGCGGATCGTGGGCGCGGAGGAGCGCAAGCGCCTGGTGGTGCTGGCCTCGCGCGAGCCGCACTGCCTGCTCGACCTCCTCTGGCGCTGGCGCGCGGGCGAGCTGCGCGCCGACATCCCGTGCGTGATCTCCAACCATCCCTACCACCGGGAGACCGTCGAAGCGCTCGGGATCCCCTACGTCCACATCCCGGTCGAGCCCGGCGCCAAGGCCGCCGCCGAGCGCGAGCTGCTCGAGCACCTGCGGGGCGCCGACGTCGCCGTCCTCGCGCGCTACATGCAGATCCTCTCGGGCGAGCTCCTGGCGGCGGCGGGCATCCCCTTCATCAACATCCACCACTCCTTCCTCCCGGCGTTCGTCGGCGCCCAGCCCTACCGCCAGGCCTTCGAGCGGGGGGTGAAGATCATCGGCGCGACCGCCCACTACGTCACCGAGGAGCTCGACGCGGGCCCGATCATCGAGCAGGACGTCGCCCGCGTCACCCACCGCGCCGACCCCGGCGAGCTCGCCCGCCTCGGCGCCGACATCGAGCGCGTCGTCCTCGCCCGCGCCGTCCGCTGGCACCTCGACGACCGCATCATCGCCGGCGGCTCGAAGACGGTGGTGTTCTAGGGAGCCGCCGCCAGCTCCCAGCGCTCGGGCTCGCCGGCGATCCGGCGCACGTCGGCGATCGCCTCGAGGTGGGTGAGGTAGCAGAGGAGCTTGGTGAACAGCCAGGTCGCGGTCTGGGGGCCGAACAGCGGGCCGTAGACGCGCGGCGCGAGGTCGTAGGCGGTGGACGCGCCGTCGCCGAGCGCCACGCGCACGGCGTGCAGGCGCTGGCGGACGAGCGCGCGGTTGGCCTCGACGTGGGAGCGCACGTCGGTGAACGGCCGGCCGTGGCCGGAGAGCGCGAGGCGGGCGTCGAGGGTGTCGACCGCGTCGAGCGAGGCGAGGAACTCGCCGACGGGATCCGGGGTCCAGCCGTAGTCGAAGTAGAGCGAGACGCGCCCGAGCAGGTGGTCGCCCGACAGCAGCATCCGGCGCCCGGCCTGGTGCAGGCAGACGTGCGAGGGGGCGTGCCCCGGCGTCTCGTGGACCGTCCAGTCGCCGAGGTCGGTCTGCACGGTGACGCCGGGGAGCAGCTCGCGGTCGGGCTGGACGGGTCCGGCGACGCCGAGCCCCTGCCCGCGCCGGGCCTCGGCCCAGCGGCGCAGCGGCTCCTCGGGCACGCCGCTCTGGCGGGCGACCTCGATCCGCCGGGCGAGGGTCTGCTCGGGATCGTCGGCCTGCGCGGTGAGGTGCGCATGGTTCGGGTGCATCCACAGCTCGCAGCCCGCGCGCTCGACGATCACCGCCGCCTGGCCGCAGTGGTCGGCGTGCGCGTGGGTGCAGACGAGCAGCCGGACGTGCTCGAGGCGCAGCCCCACCATGTCGAGCGCGCGCTCGAGGTGGCCGAGCGACCCGGGCTCGTGCATGCCCGTGTCGACGAGGACGATCCCGTCGCCGGCGGCGAGCGCCCAGGCGTTGCAGTGCGGCACGCCGGGCCACGGCAGCGGGAGGCGCAGCCGCCAGACGCCGGGCACCACCCGCTCCCCCCGGCCGAGCTCGCGCCTGCGCGTGGTACCGGACACGGGGCGGACCTTATTGCCGCGCCGCGGGCATAGGATTGCCGCCAGGGACCACCGAGCGAGGGAGCCGCCCATGTCCGCCACCAGCACCGAGACCGCCGAGGCCGTCGTCATCCGCTACTTCGAGGCGCTCGGCGCGCGCGACCTCGACGCCATGACGGCCTGCTGGGCGCCCGACGGCATCGAGCATCTCGCGGGGATCGCCGACCTGGTCGGCCCGGAGGGCGTCCGGGGCTACTTCGGCGAGGTGTTCGGCGCCTTTCCCGACTTCGCGCTGCGAGTGCGGCAGCTCGTCGCCCACGACGACCGCGTGACGGTGCAGTGGGACGCGACCGGCACCTTCGCGGGCCCGGGGACCTTCCAGGGCTTCGAGGCCAACGGCGCGCACGTCGAGCTCGAGGGGCTCGACCTCCTGCAGGTCCGCGAAGGGCGGATCGTGCGCAACGACGCCTACACGGACGGCATGACGATCGCCCGCCAGCTCGGCGTCCTGCCGCCGGACGGCTCGCGCCAGCAGCTCGGCATGGTCAAGGCGGTCAATGCGCGCACGCGCGTCACGCGGAAGCTGCACGTCGCCGATCCCGAGCGGATCGCCGAGGGCGTTTGGATCGTCCGCGGCGGCTTCCCGATGAAGACGATGAACGTCTACCTGATCGAGGAGGAGGGCGGCGGCGTCTGCATGTTCGACGCGGGGATCTCCGACATGGCGCACGGCCTGGCCGCCACGGGCGCCGCGATGGGCGGGATCACCCGGATCGTCCTCGGTCACGGCCACCACGACCACCGCGGCGCGGCACCCGGCCTCGACGCGCCCGTCTTCTGCCACTCGCTCGAGCGCGAGGTCGCCGAGGGCGACGGCGGCTACTCGACCTTCGACCTGTCGAAGCTGCGCTGGCCCGGCCAGCACGTCTATCCGCTGCTGCTCGGCCGCTGGGACGGCGGGCCGGTGCAGATCGCCGGCACCTTCGAGGAGGGCGAGGAGATCGCGGGCTTCCGCGCCGTCCACACCCCTGGCCACTCGCCGGGCATGGTCGCGCTCGTGCGCGAGCGCGACGGCATCGCGCTCACCTCGGACGCCTTCTACACGCTTGACGTGCAGTCCGGGCTCAAGGGCGGCCCGCGGGTCCCCCACCCGGCGTTCACGCCCGACCGCCAGGCCGCCGCGGACTCGGTGCGCAAGCTGGCCGCGCTCGGCCTCTCCGCCGCGTGGCCCGGCCACGCCAACCCGATCACGGGCGACGTCCGCGGGCAGCTCGAGGCGGCGGCGGCCGCCGTCTGATGGGCAAGCGGAGCCGCCGGCGCGGGGCGGCGGAGGCGCTCGAGGCGCCCGAGTCCGAGTACCGCGGCGAGGACGGCACGGTCCTCGCCCTGCGCGGCGCGATGACCCCCGCGACGCGGCGCGAGTACGCGGCGGTCCGCGCCGGCTCGCCGCTCTCCCAGGAGGACGCCTGGCAGCGCTCGGCGGAGTTCCTCTTCGAGCGGCTCGCGGTCCGCTGGGAGATCGCCGGCGCCGAGCCGATCGTCAAGCAGAAGGAGCTCCTCGCCCGCTACCGCTTCGCGGGCGCCGACGAGCGCCGCTGGATCCGGGGCGCGCTGCGCGAGCACCTCGCCGAGCACTTCCCCGACCTCGAGGCGCCGTGAGCCAGGTCATCGACCTCTCCGTGCCGACAGGGCCGGGCCCCGGCGAGCCGATCGCGCCGCAGATCGAGTACCAGGACCACGCGGCGACCGCGCCGCTGCTGGCCCAGATCTTCGGATGCTCGGTCGAGGAGCTCCCCGGCGGGCAGGGCTGGGCGTCGGAGACCGTCACGCTGATCACCCACGCGGGCACGCACGTCGACGCGCCGTGGCACTACTTCCCGACGAGCGGCGGCGAGCGCGCGCGGACGATCGACGAGCTCCCGCTCGACTGGTTCGTGCGCCCGGGCGTGCGGCTCGACCTCCGGGGGCTCGAACGCGGCGCCCGGATCGAGCCGGCCGACCTCGAGGCGGCGGCGGCCGCCGCCGGGGTCGAGCTCTCGCCCTACGACATCGTCCTGCTGTGGACGGGCGCCGAGGACGCGTGGGACACGCCGGAGTACTTCAACGCCGGCTCGGGCCTCGGCCGCGAGGCGACGCTCTGGCTGCTCGACCGCGGCGTCAAGGTGATCGGGACGGACGCCTGGGGCCTCGACCGCCCGTTCATGGACACCCGCGCGGCGTTCGAGCGCGACGGCGACGCCTCGCGGATCTGGGAAGCCCACCGGGTGGGCATCGACCGCGAGTACTGCCAGATCGAGAAGCTCCACAACCTCGGCGCCCTGCCGGGCGCCGGCGGCTACACGGTCTCGTGCCTGCCGGTGAAGGTGGCAGGGGCCTCGGCGGGCTGGTGCCGCGCGGCGGCGATCCTGCCGTGACGCCCGACCCCGCCCGCTTCGCCGCGCTGCTGTGCGGCTACTGCCTCGACGTGCAGCCGGGCCAGCAGGTCGTCGTGCGCTCGACGCCGCTCGCCGCGCCGCTGCTCGCCGAGCTCCAGCGCGAGCTCCTCGAGCGCGACGCCTGGCCGCTGTTCCGGATCGCGCTGCCCGGGATGGAGGAGGGCTTCTACCGCGCGGCGCGCGCGGCGCAGCTCGACGCCTACGCGCCCGCCGAGCTCACCGAGGCCGAGGAGACGGACTGCTCGCTGGCGATCCAGGCGCCGGAGAACACGCGCGCCCTGGCGGGGGTCGACCCGGCGCTGATCGCCCGCGCCGCCCGCGCGCGCGGCCCGGTCCGCGAGGCGGCGATGCGCCGCCGCTGGTGCGGGACGCTGTGGCCGACGGCGGCGGGCGCCCAGCAGGCCGGCATGTCGCTGCGCGACTTCAGCGCGTTCGTCGAGCGCGCCCTCTTCCTCGACCGCGAGGACCCTCCCGCAGCCTGGCGCGAGCTCCACGACGTCCAGGCCCGCCTCATCGACCGCCTCTCGCGCGCCCGCGAGCTGCGCATCGAGGCCGAGGGGACCGACCTGACCCTCTCCGTCGAGGGCCGCACCTGGGTCAACTCCGACGGGAAGCGCAACATGCCCTCCGGCGAGGTCTTCACCGGGCCGGTCGAGACGAGCGCCGAGGGCCGCGCCCGCTTCACGATCCCCTCCGCCCCGGGCGGCGTCGACGTCGACGACATCGAGCTCGAGTTCCGCGAGGGCGTCGTGGTCGGCGCGCGCGCCGCGCGCG
>JAUJME010000074.1 GCA_030447005.1 Solirubrobacteraceae bacterium
ATGGGGACGAGCGAGATCTACCGCGCGGTGCTCGCGGTCGACGAGGTGGTCGACGCGCTGGTGGTCGACGTCCCCCAGCCCGGCGAGGAGAGCTGGATGCCGCTCTTCGTGGTGCTCCGCGACGGCGCCGAGCTCACCGACGACGTCATCGCCCGGATCCGCAGGCGCATCCGCGAGGACTGCTCGCCGCGCCACGTCCCCAACGAGGTCTTCGCGATCGCCGAGGTCCCGCGCACCTTGTCCAACAAGGTGCTCGAGGTCCCGGTCAAGCGGATCCTCACCGGCACGCCGCCCGAGAAGGCGGCCAGCGTCGACTCGCTCGCCAACCCGCGGGCGCTCGACTTCTTCGTCGAGCTCGCCGCGAGCCGCTAAGCGGTCTCGCGCTCGGCCTCGCGCGCCTCGCGGCGCTCGGCGAGCTCCTCGTCGAGCGCGTCGATGAGCTCGAGCGCCGCCTCGTAGGCGGCCTCCATCGCCGCCGGGTCGACGTGCTCGGGCGTGTCGGACGGCTGGCGCGAGCGCGGCGTGATCCCGCGTTCGAGGCACGCGAGGCGGGCGGTGGGCAGGCGCAGGCTGCGGGCGGCGCGCATGGCGGTCGGCCGGCGCACGGGCGCGAGCGGAAGCTCGGCCGCCGCGGCCGCGCGGCGCAGCTGCGGGTGGCCCGTGGCCAGGACGGGCTCTCCGGCGCCGCAGGCGCCGATCTCGAGGACGACGACCTCCTCCGAGGCGAGCTGCTCGCGCTTGAGGTGGGCGCGGACGGCGGCCGGCGGGACGGTCTCGCCGGCGCCCGCGAGCAGCAGGGAGACCGAGAGCTCGCCGGGCGGCTCGGCGACGAGCTCGTCGTGGAGCGCGAGCGCGACCGCCGCCCCGCTGGCCGGGTCGGAGGCGCCGGCGGAGACCTCGGAGAGCGCGATGTCGGCGGCCGCGGCGAAGGCGAGCAGCAGGACGACGGTCGGGACGAACTGCACCGCGCCGAGCCAGGCGGCGTCGAGGCCGGCGAGCCGCGCGCCCGCCGCCGCCGCGATCACCGCGACCGCGACGATCAGCCAGCCGAGCGGGCCGGGCCCGCGGCGCGGCCCGCGGGCGGCGAGGCGGCGCAAGGCGTCGCGGAAGATCAGCCCGCGTCGCGGCGCGTCGTAGCTCGCGCAGAGGATGAGCTCGACCACGTCGGGGTCCTCGCGCTCCGTGACGACGACCTGGGTCGCCCGCCGGCGGAACGGCAGCCGCAGCGGCGAGGTCCGGCCGCTCGCCTCGATCAGCAGCGAGAGCGCGACGGCGACGGCGATCCCCAGGCCGACCGCCGGCGCGGAGACGGAGACCACCGAGGCGACGATGGCCAGCGCGGCGTGCAGGAGCAGGGCGAGCGGCCACTGCGGGCGGATCCACACGGGCTCGACGTAGGCCTCGTGCTCGCGGCGGCCGAGCTCCTCGCGCAGCCACTCGGCCGCCCGGCGCTCGGCGTCCGTGCACGGGCCGCGGCGCTCGAAGGCGCACAGCGAGCGGACGGTGTCGAGGAGCTCGGGCACGCCGGGATGCTCGCACGGCGGGTAGGCTCCGCGCCGCGATGGACTCCGCCGACCTCGCCTACGCCGGCCTCGCGCGCCAGGCCGACCTCGTCGCCGCCGGCGACGTCTCCGCCCGCGAGCTCGTCGACGCGGTGCTCGAGCGGATCGAGCGGATCGACCCCGTCCTCAACGCCTACCGCGTCGTCTTCGCCGAGCGGGCCCGCCTGGAGGCCGACCAGGCCGACGCCCGCCGCCGCTCGGGCGGCGAACGGCCGCTGCTCGGCGTCCCCGTCGCGATCAAGGACGACACGGACGTCGCCGGCGAGGTGACGACCATGGGCACCGACGCCCACGGGCCGCCCGCGGCCGCCGACGCCGAGGTCGTGCGCCGGCTGCGCGAGGCGGGCGCGATCGTGGTCGGCAAGACCCAGGTCCCCGAGCTCACGATCCTCCCCTTCACGGAGACCGGCACCTTCGGCAAGACCCGCAACCCGTGGGATCTCCAGCGGACGCCCGGCGGCTCGAGCGGCGGCAGCGGCGCGGCGGTGGCCGCCGGCCTGGCGGGCGCCGCGCTGGGCTCCGACGGTGCGGGCTCGATCCGCATCCCCGCCGGCTGCTGCGGGCTCTTCGGCCTCAAGCCCCAGCGCGACCGCATCCCGATGGCCCCGATCCGCGAGGGCTGGCACGGGCTGAGCGTCCTCGGGCCGCTCACCCGGACGGTCGAGGACTCCGCGCGCTTCTACGACGCCGTCAAGGACGGCGGGCCGTCGTTCGTCGAGGCCGCCGCCCGTCCGCCGGGCCGGCTGCGGATCGCCGTCTCGACCAAGGTCCCGCCGCCCATCGCGGTCAAGGTCTCCGCCGAGCAGCGCGGCGCGGTCGAGGAGACCGCGCAGCTGCTGCGCTCCCTCGGCCACGACGTCGTCGAGCGCGACCCGGACTACGGGACGGCCTTCCTCGGCGTGCTCGCGCGCTACCTGCGCGGGATCTCCGACGCCGCCGCCGCGATGCCGCACCCCGAGCGGCTCGCCCGTCGCACGCGCGGCTACGTGCAGCTCGGCCGGATGGTCCCCGCCCCGCTGCTCGCGAGGGCACGGGCCGCGGAGGCGGGCGACCGCGAGCGCCTCAACCGGATCTTCGCCGACGGGTTCGACGTGCTGCTCACGCCCGTCTTCACGCGCGAGCAGCTGCGCATCGGCGAGTACGAGGGCCGCGGCGCGCAGTGGACGCTCAACGGCACCGGCCGCTGGGTCCCGCACCTCGGGATCTTCAACCACACGGGCCAGCCGGCGGCCGCCGTCCCGGCCGGCTTCACGCCGGGCGGCCTCCCGCTCTCCGTCCAGCTCGCCGGCCGCCCGGACGACGAGCCGACGCTGCTCTCGCTCGCCGCGCAGATCGAGGCGGAGCGCCCGTGGGCGGACCGCCGCCCGCCGCACGCCCCGTGAGCGCCGATCCGGCGGTCCTGCTCGCGCTCGCCGACTCCCTGTCGCGCGAGGCGGGCGCCCTCCTGCTCGAGCACGCCGCCGCCGGCCGGCGCGGCGTGGCGTCGAAGTCGACGCCGACCGACCTCGTCTCGGAGGCCGACCTCGCGACGGAGCGGCTCCTGCGCGAGCGGCTCGCGGCGGCGCGGCCCGGTGACGCGATCATGGGGGAGGAGGGCGACGACGTCCCCGGCACCTCCGGGCTGCGGTGGGTCCTCGACCCGCTCGACGGCACGGTCAACTTCCTGTTCGGGATCCCGCAGTGGGCGGTCAGCGTCGCGGTCGAGGACGCCGAGGGCGTGATCGCCGGCGTGGTCTTCGACCCGCCGCGCGGCGAGCTGTGGGCGGCGTCGCGGGGCGGCGAGGCGACGCTCGACGGCCAGCCCGTCACGCCGTCGGTGCGCGAGGAGCTCTCGACCGCGCTCGTGGCGACCGGCTTCGGCTACGACGCCGCGGTCCGCGAGGTCCAGGCCGCGGTGGCCGCGCGGCTGCTCCCGCGGGTCCGCGACATCCGCCGGCTCGGCAGCGCCGCCCTCGACCTCGTGTGGACGGCCGCCGGCCGCTACGACGCCTACTACGAGCGCGGCGTCCAGCACTGGGACGTCGCGGCCGGCCGCCTCATCTGCGAGCGCGCCGGCCTGGCCGTCCGCGAGCTCGACCCCGCACCGCCCGCCGCCGGCGGCCTCCTCGTCGCGCCACCCGCGCTGCTCGAGCCGCTGGCGGAGCTGCTGTGACGTCGCGCACGGAGTAGGTGGCCCTAAGTACCCCTTGGGGGTATCGTCACGGCATGACGAACCGCATCCCTCTGGCGGCCGCCGCGCTGGCCGCCGCCGGCGCCGCATGGTGGCGCACCCATCCGACGGCCTGCCCCTACGCCGCCCGCTTCTCGCTCGACCTCCTGCGTCCCGGGCTCGGCCGCCGGCGGCTCGCGGAGGTCCTCGAGCCCCGCCCGGGCGAGCGGATCCTCGAGGTGGGGCCCGGCACCGCCCACTACACCCTCGACGTCGCCGCCGCGATCGCCCCCGGCGGCGGGCGCCTCGACGCCTACGACCTCCAGCCCGAGATGCTCGCCACCGTCGAGCGCCGCGCGGGGGAGGCGGGCATCACCAACGTCGTCTGTGAGCAGGGGGACGCGCGCTCGCTGCCCTATGCCGACGAGAGCTTCGACGCCGTCTTCATGGTCACCGTCCTGGGCGAGATCCCCGACCAGGACGCGGCCCTGCGGCAGGTGCGGCGGGTGCTGCGCCCGGGCGGCCGCGCCGTCTTCGGCGAGATCGTCCTCGACCCGCACGTCGTCACCACGGGTGCCCTGCGGCGCCGGGGCGAGGCGGCGGGGCTGCGCTTCGTCGCGCGGCACGGCACACCGGCCGCGTTCTTCGCCCGGCTCGAGCGGTCCGCCGCCGACTGACCGGCGGGCGGCGTGGGTATCCCGTCGCCACCCCCAGTCCCCTCCGAAAGGGAGGCTCACATGGTCATCGGCGCCGTCATCGCGTTCTGTGTCCTGCTGCTCGTCCTGGCGTTCGTGTTCCCGCGCCTGTCCCGCCATCCCGAGCGCGCCGGCCAGGGCATCCTCGGCTTCGGCCGCCGCGGTGCGGGCAAGGCGCCCGGCAAGGCCGGCCACCTCGCGTCCAAGCCGTTCTCGAGCGCCCAGAAGGCCGTCTCCAAGAGCGGCTCGGCCGGGCGCCGCGGCCGCGGCAAGCTCCCCCTCTAGCCCGGTGCGTTGTGGGTGACCTTCTCCGGGGCGATCCGGATGGTCACCCGCTGCTCGCCCGGCTGGCGGAATGGGTACTCGTCGACCCCCATGTACTTCTTGGCGAGCGAGTCGATGACCGCGTCGCCGTCCTCGTGGGAGCGCTCGGTCACCCGCCCGGTGATCTGGACGTACTCGTAGGGGTTCTCCATGTTCATGACGGTGACCGTCGTGCGGGGGTCGCGCTCGAGGTGCTTCGGCCACACGCGGCCCTCGGCGGAGTTGACGACGACGTGCTCGCCGTCCGTGTGCACCCAGACGGGGATCACGTACGGCGTGCCGTCCTTCTTGATCGTCGCCACGTGGGCGAAGTTCTTCGCCTCGAGCAGGGCGCGGACGGGGGGGTCGAGCGGCATGCGGAGAGCCTCCGTGGTCAGTCGGTCGGGGTGGTGATCGGGGCGCCGGTGGCGTCGAGGCCGGCCCGCAGCTCGCGCATCTTCTCGCGGTAGGCCGCCTCGTCGCCGCCGAGGAGGTGGGTGCCCCAGCGCTTGCCGTTGTGCACGTGGGGGACCTCGTCGGCGAGCAGGTAGTCGAAGACGCGGGCGATCCGCTCCTGGCCGAGCTCGATGAGCACCTTGCGGCGGTGGGAGTGGCGCCACATCGCCTTCTGCTCGCTCGTGCCGTTGAACAGCGCGAGCCGGCCGAGCAGGTCGAAGGCGTAGATCGACTTGAAGTAGGCGAAGCCGATCGGGTAGTCGCCCCAGCGGCAGCCGAGCTCCTCGGCCATCAGCTGGTCGTGGACCTCGGCGTGGCGGATCTCGTCCCAGCACTGGCGCGCCATGTCGACGTGGAAGTCCCACGGCATGTCCGGGTGCTCGTGGGAGTTGCGGGCCATCAGCTCGGCGGCGCACAGCTCCGCGTCCATCAGCCCGTGGAAGAAGTGGCGCTGCTCCTCGGGATCCGTCGGGACGTGGTTCTCGTCGCCGTTGACGTAGAGCTCGTCGGTGAGGTAGGGGTCGCCCTCGGGCGTGACGCTGACGTAGGCGTCGCGGGCGGGCTCGTCGAGCGGCGCCATCACCCGCAGCGGCCGCACCTCGCGCAGGCGGATCGGCAGCGCGCCGAGGTCGCTTGCCGGCACCTCCTGCGGCGTGGCTGCCGGCAGCTCGGCGACGTGGCGCTCCTGGCGGTGGAGCATCTGGGTGAGCAGGCGCAGCGAGACCTCGTCGACGACGGGGTCGACGTTCTCCAGGTGCAGCCGCAGCGCCTCGATCAGCCAGGGCTTGAGCACCCCGTAGGCGAAGTCGGCGTACTCCGCGGGCGTGGCGAGCTCGTTGGCGCGGTCGAGCAGCGCGGCGAGCTCCCGGTCGGGGGCGCCCGGGTAGTCCGAGGGCGTGCGCAGCTCATAGAGGCGGCGCTTGAGCTTGGAGACCGTGCGCGCGTCGTCGTGGAGGTGGTCGCCGAGGGCGTACTTGACCTCCAGGCGCGGCTCGATCGGCAGCCAGCCGCAGGAGAGGTGCACGAGCTCGCGGAGCACGTGGAAGTAGTTGGAGAAGCGGATCGCGTTCTCGTCGACGTCGTAGCCCAGCGGTGCGTTCGTCTTCGGGAGCTCACGGCTCGTGGCCATGCAGCACCTCCTGTTCGTCGTCCTCGGCGAGGAGCCGGCGCTTGTGGCGCCCGATCACGCTCGGCAGCAGTCCGCCACCGGCGCTCACGTTGATGACGGCCCGGTCCGAGATACGGGTGATCGAGCCGGCATGACGGCCTCCGATGCCGAAGGGGTTGATGTTGAAGCGCTTGAGTCGCATCTGGACGTGCCCGTCCTCCACCGTCGGGAACATCTCCTCCGGTACGGGCACGTACTCCTGCACGATGAAGTCGTCGCGGTCGGCGTGGGCGGCGAGGATCGCCTCCCAGTCCTCCTGGCTCGTCTCCATCCCCAGCGCGACGCCGTGGCCGCCGTAGTCCGAGGCCGGCTTGAGGACGAGCTTCTCGCGGTTGTCGGCGACGAAGGGGAGGAGGTCGATCGTCCAGTCGCCGTAGGAGACGGGACCGGGGCGCAGGACCCGCGTCCACGGGATCGTGCGGCGGATGACCTCGGCCTCCTCGCTCGTGACGAGGTGGGTGAAGCGCGGGTCCTGGAAGAGGGCGAGCAGCTTCTTGTTGTTGGCCACGCGTGCGCGCAGCGGGTTGACGAGCGCGATCCGCAGGTCGCGGGCGGCGTCGACGAGCTCGTGCTTGGAGAGGTCCTCGAGCAGGCAGCGGCGGTAGACGAGCTGGGTCGGCTCGCCCTGCACGCGGAGCGTCGTGCCGTCGTACTCGACCTCCTCGAGCGTCGCGTGCGTCGCCTCGATCCCGGCCGCCTGCGCCGCCGCGACGACGATGCGGAACTCGGGGACGCTCGGCGAGCCGGCGCAGTCGACGAGCGCGAGGCGCGGCTTCTCGGGCAGGTCGGCGTGGCGGGCGCGTATGTGCGAGTAGGCCTCGAGCAGCGTGCCGACGACCTCGGGCAGGATCGGCGTGTAGGCCGTGTCGAACTCCGAGCGCACGCGCGGGAGGTCGATGCCGGTGGCGAGCCCCTCGTGGAGGATGTCCGTGTAGCCGATCCCGGCCGGCGAGTCGGCGTTGAACTCGAGGAACTTGACGTCGTAGCCGGAGAGGAAGGCGTCCAGGCGACAGATGCGCATCGGGCGCGGGAAGCCCGGGTCGATCCGGATGAGGTCGTCCTCGAGGTCTGAGACCGCGAGCTCCTCGCGCAG
>JAUJME010000075.1 GCA_030447005.1 Solirubrobacteraceae bacterium
TCCGCGTCGGGTCCTGCTCGCCGACGTCGAGGCCGTAGAGCTGGCTGAACGGCTGCACCTTGGCGAAGGTGAACTTGGCCCCGTTGTCGTCGGAGCGGTAGACGCCGCCGTCGTTGCCGAGGTAGACCCGCTTGGGCACCTTGGGGTCCCACGCGAGCGCGTGCTGGTCGGCGTGCGGCTCGTCGTTGATCTCGAAGGACACGCCGCCGTTCTTGCTCTCGATCAGGAAGAGGCCCGCGGAGAAGACGTGGTTGGGGTCCTTGGGGTCGACCCACACGCGGCCGAACCACCAGCCGTAGACCACCGCGTTGGCATGGACGACGGGGTCGGGCAGCGCGACCCAGGTCTGGCCGCCGTCGACCGACCTGTGCATGCCCAGCCCGGCGCCGCTCTCGCCCGAGACCACGGCGAAGACGGTCTTCGGGTCGCTGGGCGCGAAGGCGAGCCCGATGCGCCCGAGGCCCGGGCTCGACGCGAACGGCGGGTAGGCGACGCGCTTCCAGGTGTCACCGCCGTCCGTGGACTCATAGACGCCCGAGCCGGCGCCGGTGTAGCGGCGCTTGTCGGGCTCGCGGAGGTGGTCCCAGGTCGCGGCGAGCATCCGCTGCGGATTGGCGGGGTCGATGGCGAGGTCGACCGCGCCCGTCGTCTCGTTGTCGCCCTTGAGGACGCGCGTCCAGGTGTCGCCGCCGTCGGTGGAGCGGTACAGGCCGCGCTCGCCGCCGGCCTTGAAGAGCGGCCCGCTCGCCGCGACGAAGATGCGCCGCTCGTCCTTCGGGTCGACCACGATCCGCGAGATGCGGCTCGAGTCGGGGAGGCCGACGCGCTGCCAGGTCCTGCCGCGGTCCTTGGAGCGGTGGACGCCCGTGCCGCCGAAGGTCAGCGACCCGCCGCCGGGGCCAGTCTCCCCCGTGCCGGCGAACAGGACCCCGGAGGGCGTGATGGTCAGGGCCCCGATGGCCTGTGTCTCGTCCTGCGGCCAGGCCGGGGTGAAGGTCTCGCCGGCGTCGCTGCTCTTCCAGACGCCGCCGCTGGCGGCCGCGACGAAGATCTGGTTGGCGACCTCCGGGTCGACCGCGACGTCGAGGATGCGGCCCCCGATCTCGGTCGGGCCGATCATGCTCCACTCCGCGCTCGCCACGTCGGGCGCCTGCGCCGCGGTGGCGCGGCCGAGCGCGCGCGTGCGCGCGGCGGCCTGCTCGAAGAGGTCGCCGTCGGGAAGCTGGTCGGAGCCGAAGAGCTGGCGCGAGAGGAGGGCGTCGGCCGGCTCCTGGAGCTCGGCGGCCTCCTCGCGCGCGACGGCGACCATGCCGTCGGGCTTCGGCTTGTCGACGCCCTGCTCGCGCAGCACGGCGGCGGTCTCGGAGCGGCTGAGCCCCGCGTCGCCCTGGGTGGCCAGGACCGCGGCCAGCGCGGCGAGCGCCACCAGCAGTCCACCCACGATCCACTTCCCCGTTCGAGTTCGCATGAGAGCGCCAACGCGCCTCGACGCCAAGACTTGCGGTGCCGGTGCGCTCAGGCGGCGCCGGCGGCGGCCATCGCCTGCCGGATGCTCTTGGGGAGCATGAAGCGGACGTCCTCGCGCAGGACCTCGAAGTCCTGGACGTCGTCGGTCCCGCGCTCGCGGAAGAAGGCGACGAGCCGCTGCACGAGCTCCTCGGGGGCGCTGGCGCCGGAGGTGATGCCGACCACGCGCTTGCCCTCGAGCCACGCCTCCTCGACCTGGGACTCGTTGTCGATCAGGTGGGCGTCGGCGCCGTAGTCGCGCGCGACGTCGACGAGCCGCTGGGAGTTCGAGGAGTTCTGCGAGCCGATGACGAGCACGAGGTCGCACTCCCCCGCCATCTGCTTGACGGCCGCCTGGCGGTTCGTGGTGGCGTAGCAGATGTCGTCGGTGCGCGGGCCCGTGATGTTGGGGAAGCGCTCGCGCAGGCGGCCGATCAGGGTGCGGGTCTCGTCGACGGAGAGCGTCGTCTGGGAGATGTAGGCGATGCGGTCGGGGTCGGGGACCTCGAGCGCGTCGACGTCGGCCTCCGTCTCCACCAGGACGATGTGCTCGGGCGCCTCGCCCATCGTCCCCTCGACCTCCTCGTGGCCGGCGTGGCCGATGAGGACGATCGTGTAGCCCTCGGCCGCGAACTTCTTGGCCTCGACGTGGACCTTGGTGACCAGCGGGCAGGTGGCGTCGATCGTGCGCAGGCTGCGGCGCTCGGCGTCGGCGTGGACCGCCGGGGAGACGCCATGGGCCGAGAAGACGGTCATCGCGCCCTCGGGGATCGACTCGTCGAGCTCGTCGACGAAGATCGCGCCGCGCTCGCGCAGCTGGGCGACCACGTGCTTGTTGTGGACGATCTCCTTGCGCACGTAGACGGGCGGCCCGTAGAGCTCGAGCGCGCGCTCGACGGTCTGGACGGCCCGGTCCACGCCGGCGCAGTAGCCGCGCGGCGTGGCGAGCAGGAGCTTCTCCGGGGTCGCGGGCATCCGTCACCAGTGTAGGAGCGGACCGGCCCGCCTACGGCTTGAGGACCACCTTGAACGCGCCGTCCTGCTTCTTCTGGAACGTCTCGTACATCTGCGGCGCCTCCTCGAGCGGGACGCGGTGCGTCGCGTAGGTGTCGACGCCGAGCGGGTCGGCGTCGCCGGTGAGCAGCGGCATGATGTCGTCGATCCAGCGCCGGACGTTGGCCTGGCCCATCCGCAGGTTGATCTGCTTGTCGAACATGGTGAGCATCGGCAGCGGATCGGCCGTGCCGCCGTAGACGCCCGAGAGGGAGATCGTGCCGCCGCGGCGGACGATGTCGATCGAGGCGTTGAGCGCGGCGAGCCGGTCGACGCCGCCCGTCTCCATCATCTTGCGCCCGATCGCGTCGGGCAGCAGGCCGACGATCTGGTGGGCGACCTTGGCGATCGGCGCGCCGTGGGCCTCCATGCCGACCGCGTCGATGACCGAGTCGGTGCCGCGGCCGTCGGTGAGCTCGCGGATCGCGTCGCCGACGTCGTCGACCTCGTTGAGGTCGATCGCGTGGACGCCGTGCGCGCGCGAGCGGTCGAGCCGCTCCGGGACGAGGTCGACGCCGATGACCTGGCCCGCGCCCTGGTGCTGGGCGATCCGCGCGCACATCTCGCCGATCGGGCCGAGCCCGAGGACGGTCACCGAGCCGCCCTTCGGGATGTCGGCGTACTCCACCGCCTGCCACGAGGTCGGCAGCACGTCGGAGAGGTAGAGGAAGCGCTCGTCGGGTGCGCCGTCGGGCACCTTGATCGGCCCGTACTGCGCCTGCGGGACGCGGAGGAACTCGGCCTGGCCGCCGGGCACCTGGCCGTAGAGCTTCGTGTAGCCGAACAGCGAGGCGCCCGTGCCCTGGTCGCGGTTCTGCGTCGTCTCGCACTGCGACTGGAGGCCCTCCGTGCACATCCAGCAGTGGCCGCAGGAGATGTTGAACGGGATCACGACGCGATCGCCCGGCTTGATGTGGGTGACGCCGGCGCCGACCTCCTCGACGATGCCCATCGGCTCGTGGCCGAGGATGTCGCCCGAGTCGATGAAGGGGCCCATCACCTCGTAGAGGTGGAGGTCGGAGCCGCAGATGGCGGTCGACGTGATCCGGACGATCGCGTCGGTGGACTCCTGGATGGTGGGATCGGGCACGTTGTCGACGCGGACGTCGCGCTTGCCGTGCCAGGCCACTGCCTTCATCTGCCGTCTCCTCGGGTTCGGACTCGGGCGCCGCGCCGGTTGCCTACCCGCCGTGCGACCATCCGAACGCGGGGTAGCGTGGACGGCGCCCATGCGCTCCTACGGCCGCATCCTCCGGGCGCCGCGGATGGCGCCGCTGCTCGGCGCCACCCTGGTGGCGCGGCTGCCGATCGGGATCAACGGCCTGGCCATCGTGCTCTTCGTCCGGGCGCAGACGGGCTCGTTCGCGGCGGCCGGCGCGGCGGCCGGGGCGCTCGCGCTCGGCACGGGCCTCGGGGCGCCCGTGGGCGGGCGGCTGGTCGACCGCTTCGGGCCGGCGGCGCTCGTCGTGCTCGCGGTCGTGCACGCCGCCGGGCTCGGGGCCACCGTGGCGCTCGGCTACGCCGCCGCGCCCGTCGCCGCGCTCGTGGCGGTCAGCGGCCTCACGGGCCTCGCCTTCCCGCCGACCTCCTCGGTGCAGCGGACGCTCTACCCCCGGCTGCTGGGCGGGGACCCGGCGCTCATCCAGGCCGCCTTCGCGCTGGACTCCGTGCTGACCGAGACGCTCTTCGTGGTCGGCCCGCTGCTCACCGCCGCCGCCGTCGCCCTCCTCGCGCCGGCCGCCGCGCTGGTGCTCTCGGCGGCCGCCGTGCTGATCGGGACGGTCGCCTTCGTGGCGGCGATGCCACCCGCCGAGCCGGCCGAGGACCTCGCCGACCGGGCCGGCCCCGGGCGGCTCGGCGCGCTCGGCTCCCCCGGCATCCGCACCCTCGTGCTGGCCATGCTCCCCGTCGGCTTCGCGTTCGGGGCGGTGGAGGTCGCGCTGCCGGCGTTCGCCGACGCCGAGGGGCGGCCCGAGCTCGCCGGGGTCCTGATCGCGATCTGGTCGACGGCGAGCGCCGCCGGCGGGCTCGCCTACGGGGCGCGGGCGCGCCGCTCGTCGCTGCTGCAGGTCCACCTGCGCGCCGCCATCCTCCTGCCGCTCGGCTTCCTCCCGGTCCTGCTGGCCGGCTCGCCGGCGGTGATGGCGCTGCTCGTCCTGCCCGCCGGGATCTTCATCGCCCCGCTGATCGCCACGCGCAACGAGCTCGCCGGGCGGATCGCGCCGCGCGGCGCCGAGACGGAGGCCTTCACCTGGCCGCTCACCGCGCTCGTCTCCGGGATCGCCCTCGGCGCCGCCACGGCGGGCGTGCTCGTCGACGCCAGCGGCTGGCGCACCGCGGTGCTCGCCGGCGCGGGCGCTGCGGCGATCGGCGCCGTCGTGTCGCTCGTGCGGCGCGGGACGCTACGGGCGCCGGCTACCGCCGTCGCGCCGGGCTGACGAGCTCGAAGACCGTCTCCCCCACGCGGTCGAGCGAGTCCTCGGAGACCACGCTCAGGTCGTCGCACGGCTTGTGGAAGCACGCGAAGTCGAAGTCGATCAGGTCGATGGCGGGGATGCCGAGCCGGGTGAACGGCGTGTGGTCGTCGAGGACCTGGCCTACCGTCGCGTCCGGGAAGGTCTCGAGCGCCCCGACGCGTTTGGCCGCCGACCGCAGCCGGCCCCAGAGCCGCGGGTCGGAGCCCTGCTCGCGCGGGATCCGCAGCCCCTTCTCGCCCACGTAGTCGAGCAGGATCAAGGAGTGGACCTCCGCCCGGTGGCGGGCGGCGTAGGCGCGCGAGCCCCGCAGGCCGGTGGAGTAGAAGGGCTTCGAGTCGTCGGGGCTCTCCTCGCCGTCGAAGAACACGAAGCGCAGCTCGCGGGCGCGGCGGCTCCGCTTGACCTTGCGCAGCCCGCGCGCGAGCTCCATCAGCGCGGCGGTCCCGCTCGCGCCGTCGTTGGCGCCGACGAAGCCGGGCAGGTCCTTCGTGTCGTAGTGGGCGGCGAGCACGACCGCCGGCCGGCGGCCCGGCAGCGTGCCGACGACGTTGCGCAGCCCGCCCGGCACGTCCTCGAAGCGCCCGCGCGGCAGCGCGCGTCGGATCCGCTCGGCGAGGGCGCGCGAGGCCGGCGAGCCGGCCGGCCGCGGGCCCATCTCGACCTGGCGGCGCAGCTCGGCCCACGCGCGGCCCGAGTCGAAGCGGTCCGCCTTCAGGCCGGCGGCGCCCGCCGCGACCGGGGCGGCCGCCGGCGAGCCCGCGCTCCCGCCGGCGCTGTCCTCGCCGGCCGAGAAGGTGCCCGTCGCCAGGATCACGATCACCACCGCGATGACCGCGTGGATGCCCAGCACCGCCATCACCAGGCGGCCGGTCGGGATGCCGAGGCGCTCAGTCATTGGAGGTCACCGCCTCCAGCAGGTCCGCGAAGCGCGCGCGGGCCTCCTCGCGGCGCGTCGGGATGTGCTCGGACGGCACGCCGCCCTCCGGCGCCGCGTAGCCGCGGAGGATCTGGCGCGCGACGGACTGGCGGTGGACCTCGTCGGGCCCGTCGTAGATCCGCGCGCCGCGCGCGAAGCGGTACATCGCCTCGAGCGGCAGGTCGGTCGAATAGCCCAGCGAGCCGTGGATCTGAAGCGCCCGGTCGACGACGTCGTGCATCACCCCGGCACCGTAGAACTTGATCAGCGCGATGTCCTGCCGCGCCGCGCTCGCCCCCTCGGTGTCCATCCGCCACGCGGCGTGGAGCGTCATCAGCCGCGCGGCCTGCATCTGGGCGGCCGAGTCGGCGATCCAGTTCTGGACCGTCTGCTTCTCCGACAGCAGCGAGCCGTGCGCGTAGCGCGAGACCGCGCGCTCGCAGAGCATGTCGAACGCCCGCCGGGAGACGCCGAGCCAGCGCATGCAGTGGTGGATGCGGCCCGGGCCGAGCCGGTGCTGGGCGATCAGGAAGCCCGCGCCCTGCGGGCCGAGGAGGTTCTCCTTCGGCACCCGGACGTCCTCGTAGACGATCTCCGAGTGCCCGCCGAGCCGGCCGAAGTGCTCCCCCGGGTGCTCCATCGTCGGGATGTCGCGGAGGATCTGCACGCCGGGCGTGTCGGCCGGCACGATGATCATCGACGCCTTCTGGTAGCGCCGGGCCTCCGGGTCGGTGACCACCATGACGATCAGGAAGTCGGCGACGCTCGCGTTGGAGGAGAACCACTTGCGGCCGTTGATGACCCACTCGTCGCCCTCGAGGACCGCGGTCGTCTCGAGCAGCGTCGGGTCGGCGCCCGCGGTGTGCGGCTCGGTCATCGAGAACGCCGAGCGCAGGTCGCCCTCGAGCAGCGGGTGCAGGTACTGCTCCTTCTGGTCCTCCGTGCCGACCAGCGCGAGGATCTCCGAGTTGCCCGAGTCGGGCGCCTGGTTGCCGAACGCGCTCGGCGCGAACGGGCTCGTGCCGAGGATCTCGTGCATCAGGCCGAGCTTGACCTGGCCGAACCCCTGGCCGCCGAGCTCGGGCGGCAGGTGGGCCGCCCACAGGCCGCGCTCCTTGACCTTCGCCTGCAGCGGCGCGAGCGCGCGGTCGAAGTTCTCCTGGCCGATCTCGTCGAAGATCGTCTCGAGCGGCCAGATCTCCTCGCGCACGAAGTCGCGCATCCAGTCGAGCTGCTCCTGGAACTCGGGGTCGGTCGAGAAGTCCCACGCCATGTCGTGCCTGTTCTCCCGCGTCGCTGTTGCCTCGTACATGATGCCCGACGTGACGCTGCTCGCCGCCACCGTCGGGCTCGCCGTGCTCTCGGGGGCGGCGCTGCAGGCGGCGACCGGCTTCGGCTTCGGCCTCGTCGCCGCGCCGCTGCTCTTCGCGGCGGTCGGGC
>JAUJME010000076.1 GCA_030447005.1 Solirubrobacteraceae bacterium
GAATGGGGGCGCAACGGCACGCTTCCGCGCGTCAAGCTCGGCCGCCACGTGCGCTGACATCCGCGCCCACGTCGAAGCGGCGATCCTCGAGGCCGAGGAGACCGTCTCGCGCCCGTCGGCAGTCCTGCCGCTCGGGCAACGGCCGGCCGGCTGAACCGGCCGCCCGTGCAGGTTGGTCCGCTGAGCTGGTCCGCTCGGCACCACCGACCGCACTCGACACGATCCCTGAAACGAAGAAACCCCGCGATTTGCGGGGCTTCTACGTGAAGCGGATGAAGGGACTCGAACCCTCGACCTTCTGCATGGCAAGCAGACGCTCTAGCCAACTGAGCTACATCCGCGGGAGCGATGGATTATAGGCGGCGTTCGCCGCGGGTGTCAGCCCGCTTGCGCGCGCTCAGGTCAGGCGCCGACCGGCGAGCCGTTGCCGGCGGGCGTGGACGCCGCGCCGGCCGTCGCCGGGTCGCCCGCGGGGGCCTCGGCGGGCGGGGCGGGGGCCTTGGCGGCGGCGGCGGTGACGGCGGCCGAGCCGGCGGCGCCCGCGGCGAGCGACGCGATCGCCCACGCGGAGCCCCAGCGCTCCGTGCCGCGCGCGGCATCGAGCGACCAGCCGCCCGGGCCGGCGTCGACGATCGCCAGCAGGGCGGCGACGTAGACGAGCGGGAGCTCGTAGCCGCCGTTCGTGTTCCACACGCCGCTCTTGAGGTGGACCGTCCGGGCGGCAGTGATCATCGTCCCCGACAGCAGGGCGGAGGCGGCCGGCGTGAACAGGCCGGCGGCCAGCAGTGCGCCGCCCGCGGTCTCCGACGCGCCCGCCGCGACGGCGTTGCGATCGCCGGGCGACAGGCCGACCGACTCGAAGAAGCCCGCCGTCCCCTCGCGGCCGTGGCCGCCGAACCAGCCGAAGAGCTTCTGGGTGCCGTGGCCGATGAAGAGTCCGCCGATGGTGAGCCGGGCGAGGGCGAGTCCGAGTTTCATAACGGCCCTCTGCCCGATCGCGGGGCGCGTGAACCCGCCCGTGCCACCTAGGTCCAGTAGAGGATCCGCGCGGCGGGTAGCGCCTCGGCGATGCGGCCCTCGACGAAGCCGCGCAGCTCGGCCATCACCTCGCGCGGGTACACGTACTTGCGCCCGCCGAACCTCGTCCGCTTCAGCGTGCGCGCCTGCTCGTCCATCTCCGGGCGGGTCGAGGGGTACCAGCCGCCGAGCACCGACTTCGAGGTGGCGGTGAAGCGGTGGGTGATGAGCTCGACGGTCAGGTCGAGCCCGGCGTTCAGCCCGGCGTCCGCGAGCGCCGCGGTGACATCGTCGATCAACGCGCCGTAGCCCTCCTGCCAGCCCTCGACCGGCATGATCGGCGCGATCGTCAGCCCGACGGGATAGCCCGCGCCGGCCATGCGGGCGAGCGCCTCGATCCGCCGCGGCAGCGGCCTGGCGCGAGGTGATCGTCCCGCGGCCGACGAAGCCCTCGAGGTTGCCGAGGATCTCGTCGAGGTTGGCGAAGGCGCGGGTGACCGGCGGGCCGGGCAGCGACCCGGCGAGGTAGCAGTACTGGCAGTGCGCGGGGCAGCCGCGGGCGATGTTGAACCTGCCAGTCGGCGCTGGGCGGGATGGGCTGAAGCTTGCGCTCGCCCGCGGGCGAGACGACGACCGCGAGCGTGCGCTTGGCGCGCCGGTAGGTGTCGCGCTCGTCCTCGCCGCGCAACCCCGTGAGCCGGTTGGCGGGCAGGTGCTCGACCTCGGCGCCCAGCGCCGCGCAGCGCTCGGCGATCTCCCGGCCGTGCGCGTGCTCGAGCGCGGCGGGGGTCACGAGGACGCGGTTGGGTATCCACAGCTTCGGGCTGGCGGCGACGGCCGTCACCCACGGGATACGGGCGCCGCCGCGCGGGCGGTCAGTCCTCCCAATCGGGTGCGAAGCTGGGGGAGAAGTCGCGCTGGTCCTTGGGCAGCGCGTCGATCCGCGCCGTCTCGTCCGGGGTCAGCGCGAAGTCGAAGACGTCGAAGTTCTCCGCCCGGCGCTCGTGGCTCGAGGCCTTCGGGATCGCGCAGACGCGCGGCTGGTCGATCAGCCAGCGCAGCGCGACCTGGCCCGGCGACTTGCCGTGGGCCTCGCCGATCTCGCGCAGGGTCGGGTCGTCGGGCACCCTTCCGTGGGCGAGCGGCGCGTAGGCGGTGAGCACGAGGTCGTGCTCGGCGGCGATCTCGTGCAGCGCCGGCTGGCGCAGGAAGGGGTGGAACTCGACCTGGTCGGTGAAGACGGGCGCGAGCTCGAGCGCGCGGCGCAACTGGCCCGCCGGGAAGTTCGAGACGCCGAGCTGGCGGATCAGGCCGTCCTCGCGAAGGTCGACCATCGCCTGGAGGCTGTCGGCGACCGGGACGTCGGGGTTCGGCCAGTGCAGGAGCAGGAGGTCGACGTGGTCGGTGCGGAGCTTCTCGAGCGAGTCCTCGGCCGCCGCCCGCAGCGCCCGCGGCTCGAAGTCGGCGGTCCAGATCTTCGTCGTCAGGAAGATCTCCGAGCGGTCGACGCCCGAGCCGGCGATCCCGCGGCCCACCTCGGCCTCGTTCTCGTAGGCGCGGGCGGTGTCGATGTGGCGGTAGCCGATCGCCAGCGCGTCCTCGACGGCCTCCACGCAGGCCTCTCCGGTGATCTGCCAGGTGCCGAAGCCGAGCTTCGGGACGGCGGTGCCGCGGACGGTCAGGGTGCGGTCGGAGAAGTCGGTCTGGGCCATGCGCAGGCCAGTACCCCGCCCCGGCGTCGGCACACGGCCCGCCTGCCACCATGGCGTCCATGCGCAGGCCCTGGATCCGGCGCCGCGAGGGGCGGGCGGGCGGCCTCCCCGTCCTGCCGCCCGTCAACGCCGACGGCCGGCCGACCCGCCCCGACAAGCTCTCGATCTGGCCGACCGACGAGGAGACGTTCGGGATCGACGTCCTCTACCTCGGGCCGCAGGGCGCCCGCCGCGCGCAGGTCGTCCACCGCCAGATCGAGGAGGCGGGGCTGCCGGTCGTCCTGCGCCAGGAGGGCGAGAGCGGCTGGATCGTGCGCTTCGGCCCGGTCAGCCGCGAGGACATGCTGACCGTCCTCAACGGCTACGTGTGGTGAGGGCGGCGGCGCGCGCCCGCCGCAGCCCGTAGCCGAGCGCGAGCACGTAGAGCAGGGCGGCGAGGGCGGGGATGTCGGCGGCGGCCACCGTCTCGGCGCCCCGGGAGGGCAGCGGGCAGCCGTCGGCCGTGCAGCCCACGCGGTTGTAGGAGTAGGCGAGGATCGCCACGACCTCACCGGCGGCCAGCCAGGCGGCGGCGCGCTGCATGTACTGCGGCAGCCCGAACCGCGGGAAGAGCAGGAAGGCGGCCCACAGGCTCCAGAGGGTGAGGACGCAGATCAACTCCACCCGGCCATGGTGCGCCATGGCGCCGCCCGCGTCGAGTGCCGTGCGTCAGCCGAGTGCGGCGGCGAACGCCTCGTAAGCCGGGCGGCTGAAGAGCCAGAAGCGCGCCTCCTGGACCTCGGGGTGGGCCTCCATCGCCGCCCGCGTCGCCGCGATCGCCACCGGGGCCGCCTCCTCGACGGGGTAGCCGTAGATGCCGGTCGAGATCGCCGGGAAGGCGACGCGCCGGCAGCCGTGCTCGGCGGCGACCTCGATCGCGCGCCGGTGGCAGGCGGCGAGCAGCCCGGCCTCGCCCCGGTCGCCGCCGTGCCAGACCGGCCCGACCGCGTGGATGATCCGGTCGACCGGCAGCCGCCCGGCGCGCGTGACCTTGGCGTCGCCCGTCTCGCAGCCGTCCAGCGCGCGGCACTCCGGGAGGATCTCCGGCCCCGCCGCCCGGTGGATCGCGCCGTCGACCCCGCCCCCGCCCAGCAGGCTCGAGTTGGCGGCGTTGACGATGGCGTCGGCCTCGGCGTCCGTGGTGATGTCGCCGAGGTGGAGGGTGATGCGAGGCGCGGCGGTCACCGGCAGTCCTCCTGCTCCGGGCTGACGTACTCGAGCCGGACGTCCGTCGTGACGAACTGGGTCGACTCCTCGCCGTCGGCGGAACGCACCACGAGGTTCGGCTCGGGGAGCTCCTGAAGCTGGCCGTCGTAGGCGCAGCCCTCGATGCGGCCGCGGATCGTGAGGCCGGCCTCCTCGCCCGGCGCGATCGTCACGGGCGCCTCGAGGACCTCCTGGCCGGCGAACGGCCCCATGTCGAGGTCGGTCCTGGCCCCGGTGACCGTCACCGCCCCGTCGCTGACGTTGCGGACCATCACCCGGTAGGAGAGCGGCTCTCCCTCCCGGACGTCGAAGCGGTAGATGGGGCGCGAGGCCCGCCCGCCACGCTCGCTGCCGTCGGTCTCGGCGTAGAACTCCGCGCCCGCCGGCGGCTCCACGCGCACCGTCTCGAGCCGCACCGGCGTGCCGCAGCCGGGAAGGCCGGCCGCCGCGGCGAGGGCGACGAGCGCCGCCACCGCTCGCCTCACGCCGCCTCGGCCGGGACGCGGCCCGGGGCGGACGAGCGCACGAGCCCGAACGGCGCGACGAGCGCCAGCGCCGCCAGGGCGCTCAGCACGGCGAGCACCGCCACGCCGGTCGCCGGCCAGGCGCAGGCGATCGCCAGGGCGGCGCCGGACGCCCCCGCGCTGAGCGCCACGCCGGGCAGAAGCGAGGCCGTGCCGACGTAGAGCCCGCAGAGGATGGCCCCGAGGATCATCGACGGGACGGCCACCGCGGCACCCGAGGCGAGGTCGGCGGCGCCACCGAACAGCACGGCGACGATGGCCGCCGCGGGGAGGGGGCCGCGCCAGCGGGCGAGCGCCGGGAAGGCGAAGCCGCGCAGCAGGATCTCGCCGACCACGGCGGGCACGACCACCCGCCCGAGGAGGACGGCGACGAAGCCGACGTCGACCGCCACCGGCCCGCGCACGGGAAGGTCGGACTCCCGGGCGTAGGCGGTGCGCGGGTCGAGCTCGGCCGGGACGGGCAGCGCCGCGCGCAGGTCGACGGCCAGGCTCCAGGCCGCCACGACGGCCACGAAGGCCAGCGCCGCGCCGCCGAGCCAGGCCAGGGCGCGGCCCACGGGCACGGGCCGAAGGCCGAACTGCGCGGGCGCCGGCGGGCGCGTCAGGCGGGCGAGCGCGAGGACGGCGGCGAGCGTGCCGGCCGCGGTGAGCACCGAGACGGCGACCGTCACCCCCGGGCTGCGCGCCTCCAGGTCCGCGGCGGCGGCCACGACCGCCACGAGGACCGCGGCGAGCACGCCCACCAGCGCGCCGGCCGCCAGCGCCGCGACGCCGGCGAGCGGCGGCCATCCCGGGATCTCGGCATGCCAGCGGCTCACGGCGCGAGCCGGAACGACGCGAGGACCGCATCGGGATCCAGACCGGCTTCATCGCGCTGGGGCGCCGCGACGCTGAACACGACGATGTCCTCGCCGCGCCGGATGTCGAGGCTGCGACTCTGCACCTCGACGGGATCGGTGCCCCGGCGGGGCGGAAGGCGCGCCTCGAGGGCGAGCGCCTGCTCGGCGCCCTCGAGCTCGACGGCCTCGTCGGACTCGATCTCGGCGTCGTTGATGTCGCGGATGATGAAGCGGCGCTGGTCGGCGAAGCTCTCGAAGCGCGGGCCGGCGCCCTTCTCGACCGCGAGCCGGATCAACGGCCCGGGCGTCGCGGTCTGGCCCGGCCGGGTGATCTCCACCTCGGTCCCCCCGGTGGCCGTTTCGCTCGTATCGAGCTTCCAGCCCTCCGGGTAGGCGAACGACACGCCGGCGCCCTGATAGGTCGCGTAGCCCGCGGGGATCTCGGGCTTGCCGCTGAGCTCCCGGCCGCCCCCGCAGGCCGCGAGCAGGAGCGCGGCGGCGGTGAGCAGGAGCGGGGCGAGGGCGGGGCGAGCCGAGATCAAGCTTCTTCCTTGCACGCGCGGGTCTGGAAGGTACCGCCCGGAGGACGAACCTTGCCGGTGCGTCCCGTCTGGCTTTCGGTGCTCGAGCCGGCGCCGGCGCCGCCGCCCACCCCGAGGCCGACCTTGAGCTCGCCCTCGGTCTCCTTCTGGCTGAGGTCGTAGTGGTCGACGGAGAGCTCGCCCGCCTCGTCGAAGCGCTCCACGAGCGCCGCGACCGCTGCCGGGTTGCCGCCCGTCCCGAGGATGCCCAGGGCGGCCCGGAGGTTGCGGGGATCCCGCAGATCGAGCTTCGCGCCGAACTCGATGCCCTTGCCCTCGCCGGTGTTGCCCGAGAACGAGACCTTCTGGAGCGCCTTGGAGATGTCGGCGAGGTCGTCGCCCTCGAGGTCGAGCTGGGCGTTGAAGGAGCCCGTGTATCCGGCGCTCGCCTTCACCTCGAGCTCCTCGGGCCGGTAGTCCTTCTGGGCGTCGAGCTTGAGCGTGACGGTGACCTTGCCGTGGACGCTGCCGCCCGGCCCGAGTGTCGCCGCAGTCAGGGAGGCGGCCCGGTCGCCCTCGAGCTCGAAGGAGACCTCGGCGTCGCCCCGGTTCGGCCCCGCGCTGATCACCTTCACCACGCCGGCGCCCTTGATCGCCGCCTTCACGTCCGCGTCGGCGACCCCGATCCCGGCGCCGGCCTGCGCGTCACCGCTGAGGAAGGCGGTGGCCTCGACGTATTCCTCCGTCGGCGGGGGGAGATCGGCGTCCTTGTCGACGCCGAGCCGGTCGAGCGCCCAGTCGTCGAGGCCGCCGAGCGGGTTGTCGACGCCGATCAGCGGGATCTCGTCGTTGGCCGCGGCGATGTCGCGGAGGATGCCGTCGAAGCCGCCCGCGGCCTGCACCTTCTCCTGGAAGGCGTTGGCCGCCGGTTCGCTGCCCAGCTCGAACACGCGCGCGCCGGCGAGCTTGAGGCCGGCGTCCGCGGAGGCCGAGTAGTTGATCCCGTACTTGGCGATCTTGCCCTTCACGCCGGCGAAGACCTCACCCGCGACCTGCGAGTTGTCGACGATCGTGAACCGGGCCGTGCCGTCGGAGAAGTCCTCGCGGATCAGCGTCGAGTCCTTGTCGATCCGGACCACGGCGATGAGGACGCCGGCGTTCGCGCTCGCGGTCGTCCGCCCCTCGAGGCAGCGCTTCGCCTCCGCCGTGGGCGACTCCTCCTCGCACGCCTCGCCCGCGATCCTGCAGATGGCGGTCCGGATGCCGTCGCCGATCTGGTCGCCGACGCTCGTCAGGGCGAGCACACCGATGAGCGCCGCGACGATGAGGAGGATCCCCATGTACTCGGCACTCGTCTGTCCCCGCTCGCTGCGCACGAGGCGAACCGTATGGCCGGTCGCCGGCCGCCGCGAGAGTCGCAGGCCCCAAATCCGGGGGCCGGAGGTCCCATCCGCGCGTAGGACCCCGGGGGAGAGGCGACGACCGGAATCGAACCGGTGTACACGGCTTTGCAGGCCGCTGCGTAACC
>JAUJME010000009.1 GCA_030447005.1 Solirubrobacteraceae bacterium
CGGGGTACATTGGCCGCCGTGTCGGCACCTGAGGTCGTCGCGCGTGCGTTCCGCACGCTGCCGGATCGGTACCTGGGCGCCGAGGAGGGTTTCGACGCCACCTACCACGTGCGCCTGGGCGACGTGGGCCAGACGTGGGAGGTCCGCTGCACGCCCCACGGCGCGCGCGTGCGCCTGGGCGGGACCAACCGCCGCCCCGACGTCACGATCGGCACGGACGCGGTCACCTGGCTCGAGATGCGCGACGGCGAGCTCAGCGGCATCGAGGCCTTCTCCCAGCGACGGCTGACGGCCCGCGGCGACCTCGACCTCGCGATCGGCTTCGAGGGGATGTTCCGCCTCGCCGGCGGGCGCCCGCCGCTCCTGCGCATCCACGACGTCCAGGCCGGCCGCCTGAAGATCTCCACGCTGACCATGGGCGAGGGGCCCGACGTGCTGCTCCTCCACGGCCTGGGCGCCGCCAAGTCGTCCTTCCTCGACACCGCCGCGGCGCTCAGCCGCGAGGGCTACCGGGTCCACGCCATCGACCTCCCGGGGTTCGGGGCGTCGAGCAAGCCGCCCCTGGCCGCCTACGGCCCCGCCTTCTTCGCCCGCGCGGTGATCGACGTGATGGACGCGCTGGGGATCGGCCACGCCCACGTGGTGGGCAACTCGATGGGCGGCCGCGCGGCGATCGAGCTGGGGCTCGAGTATCCCGAGCGCGTCGGCGGGCTCGCGCTGCTCTGCCCCGCCGTCGCCTTCGTCCGGCGCGGGCTGCACCCGATCGTCCGGCTGCTGCGCCCCGAGTTCGGCCTGCTGCCGCACTCGCTCGGCCGCTCGCGGGTCGAGAAGCAGTTCTGGTCGATGTTCGCGGACCGCGACCTGGTCGACCCGAGCCTGGGCGACATCGTGGTCGACGAGTTCGAGCGCGTCTACCGGTCACCCGGCGCCCGGCTCGCCTTCCTGGCCTCGGCGCGGGCGATCTACCTCGAGGAGCCGTTCGGCGACCGCGGCTTCTATCCACGGCTCGCGCAGCTCGAGCGCCCGGCCCTCTTCGTCTGGTCCTCACACGACAAGCTCGTGCCACCCGGCTTCCGCCACCACGTCGAGCGGTGGCTCCCCGGCGCCGAGCAGATCGTCGTGCAGGCCTGCGGTCACGCGCCCCAGGTCGAGCGCCCGGCGCAGACCAACGGCCTGATCTCGCGCTTCCTCGCGCGCGTGGAGCCGATGGGCCGGCCGACGCGCCGGCCCCGCGCGGCGGCCCGCGCGGCCTGATCGCACCTAGAATCACCGCCATGGAAGACCGAGGCGAGGCCGAGCGCGCCCGATCGAAGCCCACCAACGGCCACGGCGACCCCGAGCACGCCCGCCGGGTCGCCGAGGCGGTCCGCGAGCGCAGCGCCGCGGGCGCGACGGGCGAGGACGGCCACGGCAACGGGCGTGCGGCCGGCGGCGGCGGCGAAGGCGGCGGGCTGAGCGCGCTGCCCGGGCGCCTCGCCCGGGGCGTCGCGGGCTTCGTCTCGAGCCGCATCCCGCCCGCCGACCTCGACGAGCGCGACCCGGACTACATCCGCGAGTCGCTGCCGCGGCTGTGGCTGCTGTGCTCGTTCTGGTTCCGCGGCGAGGTCCGCGGCCTGGGCAACATCCCCGAGAAGGGGCCGGTCCTGCTGGTCGGCAACCACTCGGGCGGCAACGTCACGCCCGACACGCTCGTCTTCACCCTCGCGTTCTCGACCTACTTCGGGGTCGAGCGCGTCTTCCACCAGCTCGCCCACAACCTGGTGGTCTCCATGCCGTTCCTCTCGCCGCTGCGCAGGTTCGGGACGGTCGCGGCGTCGCACGACAACGCGCGCAAGGCGCTGCGCTCGGGGGCGGCGGTGCTCGTCTACCCCGGCGGCGACTACGACGTCCACCGCCCGACCTGGCAGAGCGCGCGCATCGACTTCGGCGGCCGCAAGGGCTTCCTCGAGCTGGCGATCGACGAGGGCGTCCCGATCGTCCCCGTCGTCTCCATCGGCGGGCAGGAGACCGCGCTCTTCCTCTCCCGCGGCGAGCACCTCGCCAGGGCCCTGATGCTCGACAGGATGTTCCGCCTGAAGGTGCTGCCGATCTCCCTGGCGCTGCCGTGGGGCCTCAACGTCGGCGACATGGCCGGCCACCTGCCGCTGCCGGCCAAGATCACCATCGAGGCGCTGCCGCCGATCGACCTGAGCGAGGAGTTCGGCGAGGCGCCCGACCTCGACGAGGTCTACGACCACCTCGTCCGCGCGATGCAGGAGACCCTCGACGCCCTCTCGGCCGAGCGCCGGTTCCCCCTCATCGGATGAGAGCCGTCGCCTGCACCGACATCAACGCGCCGGCCGAGCTCATCTGGCGCGAGGTCTCAGACCCTTCCCGCTACCTGCACTTCATGTCCGGCGTGACGCGCTGGGAGGTCGTCGGCGACCAGCGGTCGGGCGTCGGCGCGCGCTACCGGATGCTCCTGCGGCTCGGCTCCGCGGAGGTCGGCGGGCTCATCGAGGTCGTCGAGTCCAAGGACGGCCGCGACCTCGCCTGGGTGTCGGTCACCGGCGTCGACCAGCGCGGCCGCTGGCGGCTGCGCGAGCGCCCCGGCCAGCCCGGCCGCACGCGCGTCGAGCTCCGCCTCGCCTACGGCGTCGCGGGCGCCGGGCTGTGGGGCTGGGCGGCCGAGCGGATCGCCGCCCCGTCGGTCCGCGGCCACCTGCGCCGCTCGCTCTGGCAGCTCAAGCGCCAGGTCGAGCACGAGCAGCTGCGCGCCCAGGCGGCGGAGCGGCGCGCGGCTCGCGCTGCGGCCTGAACCCCAGCTGGTGAGGGAGGCGGTCCGCTTTTCAGCCGCCGCGAGAATCGAGTGCGCGGTCGAACACCTATATGGGGCTCAATCGCACACTCGATCCCGCCGGCCTCACTTCCCCTCCCTCACCAGCCGCAGTTTCAGCCCGCCGCCGCGCCGGCGCCCTCACACGTCGCCACCGCCAGCGCCGCCACGCCCTCGCCCCGCCCGACGAACCCCATCCCCTCGCCCGTCGTGGCCTTCAGGTTGACGCTCGCCACCGACAGGCCGAGCTCGCCCGCCAGCCGCTCGCGGATCGCCTCGCGGTGCGGGGAGAGCTTCGGACGCTCCATCATCACCGTGGCGTCGACGTGGGCCGGGCGCAGCCCGGCCGCCGCCACGCGGGTGAGCACCTCGTGCAGCAGCGCGAGGGAGTCGGCGTCCTTGAAGGCCGGATCGGTGTCGGGGAAGTGCTGGCCGATGTCGCCGAGGCCGGCCGCGCCCAGCAGGGCGTCGATGATCGCGTGGGTGAGGACGTCGGCGTCGGAGTGGCCGGCGAGTCCCTTCTCAAAGGGGATCTCGACCCCGCCGAGGATCAGCGGCCGCCCCGGCGCGAACGCGTGGGAGTCGATGCCGATCCCGGTCCTCACCCGACCGGCTCCAGCCGCCGCTGCCGGCGGTCGAAGACGGCCAGCTCGCGGATCCCGGCCCGGTCGAGGGCCTCGAGCGCGTCCTCGTAGCGGTAGGCGAGCTGCTCGGGCGTGTGGGCGTCGCTCGAGAGCGCAATCGGGCAGCCGGCGTCGACGACCATCTCGAGGAACGCGGGCGCCGGGTAGATCTCGCCGGCCGGCTTGCGCAGCCCGGCGGTCGAGACCTCGACCGCCACGCCCGCCTCGGCGAACGCCTCGACCGCCGGCTCGTAGTAGCGGCGCAGGTCGCCGTCGGGGCGGGGCGCGTCCGAGCCCCAGACCTTGACCAGATCCGGGTGGCTCATGATGTCGAAGAGGCCGGTGCGCGCGGCCTCGGCGAGGGTCTCGAAGTAGCGGCGCCAGACCCGCTCGGCCGACTCGCCGGTCCCCCACACCGAGTAGTCCTCCGTGTCGACCGAGCGGTCGCGCAGGAAGTGGACCGAGCCGACCACGTAGTCCCAGTCGCGCGCCTCGAGGAGGGTGGCCAGCCGGTCCTCGCGGCCGGCCACGAAGTCCGCCTCGATCCCCAGCCGCAGGTCGGTCTCCTCGCGGACGAACGCGCAGTAGGCGTCGAGGTCGTCGCTGGCGTACCGGCGCCAGAAGGGGTGCTGCCAGACGTCGAGGGCCGCGCTGAAGCGGTAGATGTGCTCGGCCACCCCCAGCTCGGCGACGCCGTGCTCCTCGGCCATCGTGCGGTAGCGCTCGGCGTTGGCGGGCGTGAAGTAGCGCTCCGGGGGCGTGTCGGGCTCGTCCGGGCGCAGGTGGACGTGGTAGTCGGTCAGCACGGCTGAAGGAGCCTAGAAGCTGGGTACCCGGCTCCCATGCGTCGCTCCCTGCTCGCGCTCGCCGCGCTCCTCCTCGCCCTCGCGCTCGCCCCGGCGGCGCGCGCCGACGAGGTGACGTCGTTCGACGGCACCCGCATCGTCTACAACTGGTTCCCGGCCGCGAACCTCCCCGCGGGCGCCAAGGCGCCGACCGTCCTGATCGGCCCGGGCTACTCGAGCGGCGGCGAGGACGACGGAAACGGCGGCTCGGTCGCCCCCTTCCGCAAGGCCGGCTACAACGTGCTGACCTGGGATCCGCGGGGCTTCGGCCAGTCCGGGGGCACCGTGCAGGTCGACTCGCCGGACTTCGAGGCGCGCGACGTCCAGGCGCTGCTCGACGCGGTCGCCCGCCGGCCCGCGGCCCAGCTCGACTCGCCCGGCGACCCGCGAGTGGGGATGAGCGGCGGCTCCTACGGCGGCGGGATCCAGTTCGTCACCGCGGCGATCGACCCGCGCGTGGACGCCATCGCCCCCTCGATCGCCTGGCACTCGCTGATCACCTCGCTGTTCAAGGAGGACGACCTGAAGTCCGGGTGGGGCTCGATCCTGTGCAGCGGCGGAGAGAGCCGCGGCCTCGCCGAGGGCATCCTCCAGCCCAAGCCCGAGACGGGCGCCCAGGACGAGCACATCTTCCGCACCTGCACGGTCGGCCTCGCCAACGGGCGGGCGGCCGACGAGGACAAGAAGTGGTTCGCCGCGCGCGGTCCGGGCGCGCTGATCTCCCGCATCCGCGTGCCCACGCTGATCATGCAGGGCACGGTCGACACGCTCTTCACGCTGCGCGAGAGCGCCGAGAACCACGCGCTCCTGCGCGAGACCCGCGTGCCGCTGAAGATGATGTGGTTCTGCGGCGGCCACGGCGCCTGCCGGACCGGCGCGGGGCCCGCGGGCTTCGTCGACGGCCGCGTGCTCGCCTGGATGGACCGGTGGGTCAAGCGCGACGCCAGGGTCGACACCGGGCCGGCCTTCGAGTGGCTGGCCGACGACGCGAAGTGGCGCGCGGCCGACGGCTTCCAGCTCCCGCGGTCGGGCGCCCTGCGCGGCTCCGGCGCAGGGACGCTCCCGATCGCCCCCGGCGAGGCCAGCGGCGCGGCGATCGCCGCGACCCCGGCTCCCCCCGGCACCGCGCTCGAGGTCCCCGTTCAGGGCGTCAAGCCGGAGCTCGACGTCCTCGGCGAGCCGCGCCTGAAGCTGACCTACCGGGGGACGGCGCAGCCGGGCGTCACGCGCGTCTACGCGCAGATCGTCGACAACGCCCGCCGGCTCGTGGTCGGCAACCAGGCCACGCCGATCCCGCTCACCCTCGACGGCCAGGAGCGGACGGTCGAGCGCCCGCTCGAGCCGATCGCCGTGCGGACCGCCGCCGGGTCGTCCTACACGCTCCAGCTCGTGAGCTCGAGCTCGCTCTACGCGCCGCAGCGCTCGACCGGCAGCCTGAGCGTCGTCAAGGCGGAGGTCGAGTTGCCGGTGGTCGATGCCGCGAAGGCGGTCGTCAGCCCCGGCGAGCGCAAGGGCGCGACCCTCCCGGGCGCGACCGGCGTCTCGGGCCCGCCCGCGGCCGCGCCGCGCGGCTGCACGTCGCGCCGGACGATCTCGATCCGGCTGCGCGGCGTCCCGAAGCGGGCGCGCCTTCGCTCCGTCACCGTGCGGGTGTCCGGCAAGCGGACCCGCCGGCTGAGCGGGCGCCGGCGCGTGCGGGTGGACCTGCGCGGCGCGCCGGCGGGCCGGGTGACCGTCCGGATCGTCGCGCGGACGAAGGGCGGCCGGCGCTACGTCGACCGCCGCAGCTACCGGACCTGTGCGCCGGGGCGGCGCGGCTAGCCGGAGCGCCGCCCGAGCAGCAGCTCGGCCACCTCGAGGTCGTGCGGCGTCGTGACCTTGAGGTTGGCGGCGCTCGCCTCGACGAGGCGGACCGTCCCGCCCTGGCGCTCGACGAGCATCGCGTCGTCGGTCGCCGCCCGCAGGACCTCCTCCGGCGAGGCGAGCGCGCGCTCGAGCGCCGCGCGCCGGAAGGCCTGGGGCGTCTGCACCGCCCAGAGCCTCGAGCGGTCGAGGGTGGCGCCGACCACGCCGTCGGGCCCCGCCTCCTTGACCGTGTCGGTCAGCCGGGCGGCGGCGATCGCGGCGTCGGCGTCGTCGAGCGCCGCCAGGCAGCGGGTGAAGAGCTCTGGCTCGACCAGCGGCCGGGCCGCGTCGTGGACCACCACCCGCTCCGCCTCGCCGACCGCCGCGAGGCCGTTGCGGACCGACTCCGAGCGCGTCGCCCCGCCGCGCACGCCGCCGGGCGCCTCCCAGCCGCCCTCCGGCAACGTCACCACGACGCGCTCGATCCCCGCCGCACGGATCGCCTCCATCGACCACTCCCACAGCGGGCGGCCCCCCACGACGACGAACGCCTTGGGCCGGTCGGCACCAAGGCGTTCGCCGCTGCCGGCGGCCACGAGGATGGCCGCCGCGGATTGGGTGCCCGTGCGGGGCGTGCTACTCGGCGGCCGCGAGGGCCAGCTTCTCGTTGCCCGACTCGAGCAGGAGCTGGTCGAGGTGCGCCTCGGCCTCCTCCTCGCCCATCTCGAGCGCGTACATCAGCTCGGAGGCCAGGATCTTCTTGGCACGGGTGAACATCTGCTTCTCGCCGGTGGAGAGGCCCTTGTCCTGCTCGCGCAGCGCGAGGTTGCGGACGACCTCGGCGAGCTCGTAGATGTCGCCGGTCTTGATCTTGTCGCGGTTGTGCTTGAACCGGCGGTTCCAGTTCTTGGGCATCTCGGAGACGTCGTCGGTGAGCACCGACAGGACCTTCTTGACCGTCTCCTCGTCGATGACGCGGCGGAGGCCGGCCTTGCCGGCGTTCTCGCACGGGACCATCACCGTCATGTCGTTGTGGAGGATCTTGATGGTGAGGTACTCGCGCTTCTCACCGAGGATGTCCTTGGTCTCCTTCTTGAGGACCTGGCCGGCACCGTGGTGCGGATAGACGACGTGGTCACCGATCTGGTAGTCGATGTGCTCGGTCTCCCGAGTGATCTCGAGATCCTCGAACTGCGTGTCGTTGATGTCGGTGATGGTGTCCTCCTTGTCCGTGGGGGTCCGGGTGCCGGACCGGCCTACTGGCGTTTCGGTGTTGGCGTTTCAGGTCTGCAGGTAGCGGTCCACGAGGTTGATCTCCTGCAACCGGCGAAGGCCCTCGCGGATGTCCTTCGCGCGGATCTCCCCCACCCCGTCCACGGCTTCGAGCTCCGGGTCGGTGGCGGCGAGGATCTCGTCGAGCCCGCGGAACTCGCGCACGATGTTCTGCACGACCAGCTTGGGCAGCCGGGGGATCCTCCCCAGGATGCGGTAGCCGCGGGGCGAGACGGGATAGTCGAGCGTGTTGACCTTGCGGTCGTAGCCGAGGATCTCGGCGAGGCGCCCGAAGTCGAGCAGGTCCTGGTGCGGGAGCCGGGCGATGCCGTCCTGGGCGACGGCGAAGGCGTCCTCGCGCGGCTCGGCGAGGTAGTCGTGCAGCAGCGCGGCCTTGTCGGCGGCCACGCCGACCATCGTCTCCTCGAGCTGCATCTCGATGAGCCGGCCCTCCGTGCCGAGCTCGACGATGTAGCGCTCGATCTCGACCGCCATGCGCGTGACGAGCTCGGCCCGCTGGAGGACCGTGAGGACGTCGTGGAGCGTCACGCCGCCCTCGAACTCGAGCGCCGTGAGGCGGGTGGAGACCTGGTCGAGGCGGGAGCGGTACTTGTCGAGGGTCGCGAGCGCCTGGTTGGCCTTGGCGAGCACGACCGGGATGTCCTCGAGGATGTACTTCGTCCCGTCGACGTAGAGCGAGACGACGTCGCGCCGCTGGGAGACCGCGATGACCAGCGCCTCCGTCTGCTTGGAGACGCGCTCGGCGGTGCGGTGGCGGGTGCCGGTCTCCGACGAGAGGATGGTCGGGTCGGGCATCAGCTGGACGTTGCACCACGCGATCTTGGTCGCGTTGCCGCTCAGGGCGATGGCGCCGTCCATCTTGGCGAGCTGGTAGAGCATCGCGGGCGAGTAGTCGATGTCGAGCTTGATGCCGCCCGAGAACAGGAAGGCGAGCTCGTCGGTGTCCCCGATCACGATGAGGCCGCCGGTGCGGGCGTCGACGATGTTGTCGATGCCCTCGCGGACCGTCGAGCCGGGCGCGACCATCTCGAGGGCCTTGACGAGCCGGGGCTCCTGCCGCGCCTCGAGCTCAGCAGAGAGCTCTTCACCTGATCGCGGCGTCAACACTTCGAGTGATTCTAGCAAGTTTAACCGCGGCTAAGCGGGAAATTCCGCGCTGCGCCGCGGAATCCGGCCATGCACACCTGTCAAGCCTTCAGGCGGCCGCCGCCTCCCGGGGCCGGCCCGCGGCCTTCGGCAGCACCTGTCGGATGGCCGCGCGCAGCGTCCCCGCCTCGGGGGAGACCACCGGTTCCAGGCCGAACTTGCGCGCCTCGGCCAGCCGCCGGTCGGCGTGGCCGACCGAGCGCAGCTCCCCGGTGAGCCCCACCTCGCCGAAGCAGGCGACCGGCTTGCCGCCCTCGCCGCCGAGCGGCACGCCGCGCACCGCGCTGGCCACCGCCAGCGCGACGGCAAGATCGGCGCCCGGCTCGTCGACGCGCACGCCGCCCGCGACGTTGACGAAGACGTCCGCGGTGCCCGCCCCGATGCCGGCGTGGCGGCCGAGGACGGCGAGGACCAGCGCGAGGCGGTTGCGGTCGATCCCCGTGCACATCCGCCGCGGCGGGACGATCTCCGACGGCGAGACGAGCGCCTGCACCTCGACGAGCAGCGGCCGCGAGCCCTCCATGGCGGCCAGCACGACGCTGCCGGGCGCGCGGGTGGCCTCGCCGACGAAGCGCGCCGACGCGTCGGCGACCTCGACCAGGCCGCCCTGGCGCATCTCGAAGACCCCGACCTCGTTCGTGGAGCCGAAGCGGTTCTTGAGCGCCCGCAGCGTGCGGTAGGTCCGCTCCCGCTCGCCCTCGAACTGCAGGACGCAGTCGACGAGGTGCTCGAGCACGCGCGGACCGGCCAGGGCGCCCTCCTTGGTCACGTGGCCGACCAGGATCGTGGCGATCCCGCGCGCCTTGGCGAGGCGCGTGAGGCGGTCGGCGACCTCGCGGACCTGCCCGACCGAGCCAGCGGCGCCGGTCAGCTCCCCCGCCACGAGCGTCTGCACGGAGTCGATGACCACCACCTCCGGCCGCTCGGCCTCGAGGGTGGCGAGGACGGTGTCGAGGTCGGTCTCGGCGAGAACGGGGACCTGGAGGGCCGCCCCCGGGAGGCGCTCGGCGCGGAGCTTGATCTGGGCGGCCGACTCCTCGCCGGAGACGTAGAGGGTCCGCCGCCCGGCGCCCGCGAGGTTGCCGAGCGCCATCGAGGTGAGCGTCGACTTGCCGATCCCCGGCGAGCCGCCGAGCAGGACGAGCGACCCGGGGACGAGCCCGCCACCGAGCACGCGGTCGAGCTCCCCGATCTGCGTGTGGAGTCGCGCGACCGCCTCGGCGCGGACGTCGGCGAGGGCGACGGGGCGGGCCGCGACGCCGGCCCGGCCGGCACGGCCGCCCGCGCCGCCGCTGACGCCGCCCGCGGGGCGGACCTCCTCGACGAGCGTGTTCCACTCCCCGCAGCCGGGGCAGCGCCCGTGCCACTTGGGCTCGGAGTGCGCGCAGGCCGAGCACGTGAAGAGGGTTGCCGGGCGGGCCATCGGATCGCCCACCCTAGGTGCCGGGGAGGACGGCTTCGCCCCCCGCGCGGCCGTTAGGCTCGCCCGGCATGGACCGCCGGATCGTGTTCCTGCGCGGCATCAACGTGGGGCCGGCCAACCGGGTGGCGATGGCCGATCTCCGCGAGCTGCTGCAACGGCTCGGCTACGCGGACGTGCGGACCCTCGGGCAGAGCGGCAACGTGGTGCTCTCCAGCGACGCGCCGGCGGAGGAGCTCGAGGCGGCGATCGAGGCGGGCGTCGGGCGGCTGGGCGTCGAGACGAGGGTGGTGAGCCGCACCGCCGGCGAGCTCGCCGCCGTCGTGGCGGGCAACCCGTTCGCCGAGGTGGCCGACGACCCGCGCCGCCACCAGGTGAGCTTCCTGTCCGCCGAGCCGGACCCGGAGGCCGTGCGCGAGATCGAGGCGGCCGACCTCGCCCCCGAGCGCGTGGTCTTCGACGGCCGCGAGGTCCACGCCTGGCACCCGGACGGCATCCAGCGCTCGCCGCTCGCCCGGCTGCTGACCGACAAGCGGCTCGGCGTCACCGCCACCGCCCGCAACTGGCGGACGGTCACCGCGCTGCTCGAGCCGGCGGCGAGCGGCGGGGCGCCGAGCAGCCCGCAGCCGCCTACCGGCGGAGGGCGCGGAGGCTCGACAGCCAGGTCGCCAGGCCGACGAAGGGCAGGATGACCCCGCCCACCGCCACCGAGTCGCCGGCGCCCCGCTCGCGCACCTCCAGCGCGCCCGCCAGCGCGTCGCACGCGTCCATGCCCGCGTTCAGCTTCAGGGCGGGCGCGGTGAGACGGGGCGATCGGGCGGCCGCGAGCGTGAAGACGGCGACCGCCACGTGCTGGCCGCCGAACCCGCGGAGGTTCATCACCGACTCCGGCTCGGCCGCCGCGAGCCGACCGGCAACCCACCGCGGTGCCAGCAGGGTGGCCGCCCCATAGGCAAGGCGAATCGTCGCTCCGGCGACCATCACTCGCAGGGCGGTCCGATCCCGCACGCGCCGGTTGTACCAGCCGTGCGAGACCGTCACAGCCCGTCGAGCGCCTGCTCGACGTCCGCAATGAGATCCGCGGTGTCCTCGCACCCCGCCGACAGGCGGACGAAGCCCTCGTTCACCGCGTCGGTCCCCCAGCGCGCGCGGCGCTCGGCGGTGGTGTGCACGCCGCCGAAGCTCGTCGCCTCGACCACCAGCTCGGCGCGGGAGAGGAACGCCTGCGCGGCCTCGGCGCTCGGCAGCGAGAACCCGACGAGCGGGCCGAAGTGGGCCATCTGGCGGAACGCGATCTCGTGCTGGGAGGGGTGGCGGACGTCGGCCACGTCGTCGCGCTCGCCCAGCCGGCCGGCGAGCGCGAGGGCGTTCTCGCTCTGGCGGGCGAGGCGGAGCTCGAGCGTGGCCAGCGAGCGGTGCGCGAGCCAGGCCTCGAAGGGGCTCGGGACGCCGCCGGTCTGCGAGCGCCACGCGCGCAGCGCCTCGGCGAGCGCCGGGTCGCGGACCGCGACCGACCCCAGCAGGAGATCGGAGTGGCCGGCGAGGCTCTTCGTCCCTGCGCACATGGAGAAGTCGGCGCCGAAGTCCAGCGGCCGCTGGCCGAGCGGCGTGGCGACGGTGTTGTCGACGCCGAGCAGCCCGCCCTCGGCGTGCACCGCGCCGGCGATGGCCTCGAGGTCGCAGACGTCGAGCCGCGGGTTCGACGGCGTCTCGACCCAGACGAGCGCCGCGCCGCGGGCGGCGGTGACGATCGCCTCGGTGTCCGTGGCGACGAGCTGGACGCGGATGCCGGCCGGCTCGAGCCGCTCGGCGGCGAGCTTGCGGATGCCCGGGTAGCCGTCGCCGGGCGCGACGAGCCGGTCCCCCGGCCGCAGCCGGCCGAGAGCCACCGCGCTGACCGCCGCCATGCCGGACGCGAAGGTGACCGCCTCCCCGCCCTCCAGCGCGCCGAGCGCCGCCTCGAGCGCCGTCCAGGTCGGGTTGCCGTCGCGCGCGTAGCCGTAGGGCGCCGCGTCGATCTCCCCCTGGAGGTGGAACGGGGCGGCGAACACCGGGCCGGGCAGGAGCGGCTCGCCCTGGACGGGCGCCGCCAGCCCGGCGTGGATGGCGCGCGTCGAGGGGCCCCAGGTCCGGTCAGCCACAGCCGGGCGCTCCTTTCCGGGGGGCGGCGGGTTGCAGGGCGCGTCTGGAGGTCAACACAGGAGGCATCATGAAGGTCAAGCTCTCGCGCCCGTCGCCCGCGATGGTGGTGGCGTCGGTCGCGCTGTTCGTCTCGCTGGGCGGCACGAGCGTCGCGGCGGTCTCCTTCGCGCGCAACGCCGGCAAGGTCGACGGCAAGGACGCGGTCCGTTCGGGGACGAGCCTGAAGAAGGCGGCCGGGGATCTCGTGGCCACGAACCGCAGCGGGCCGGACAAGGGGCAGATCCCGGCGAAGTTCCTCGCCGACGTGCCGACCACCCAGGCCTTCGGCCGCGCCTTCGAGGTCGCCGACAACGCGACGGGCGCCCAGGAGGTCTTCGGCGGCGCGGAGGGCGTGGGGACGCTGACCGCCAATTGCGCCGACCAGAACCCGCAACCGGGGATCGAGGACCCGATCTCGACGGTGACGTTCTCGAACACCTCCGGCGCGCCGATCAACCTCACACAGCGCAAGGGCATCGAGAACGCCGTCATCCAGCCGCTGGCGGCCGGGACGGTGGCGACGCTGACCGTGGGCGGCTCGAACACGTTCGAGTACCAGATCCAGCGCGGCTCGACCAACCTGCTCATCAACGGCACCGTGCGGCAGGACGGCCGCGGGCAGGCCGCCGCCTTCTGCCTCGTCTACGGGACGATCCTCCGGGTCGACCAGTAGCCCCGTTAGCCTCCGGCGCGTGCGCCGCGCGCCCATCGCCGCCCTCCTGGTCGCCGCGCTAGCGGCGGCCGCCGGGGCGGGGCCCGGCGCGGCGCCGGCCGCCGGGGCGCCGGCCGAGGCGACGTGGGCGCCCGACGTCGCCGCCGCGCGCGCCTTCGCCGCCGAGCGGCGGGGCAGCGTCTCCTTCGCGCTGCGCACGCCCGGGCGCGCCTACGGCCACCGGGCGACCCGCTCCGCCCGCAGCGCCAGCGTCGTCAAGGCGATGCTGATGGTCGCCTACCTCAACCGCCGCGACGTGCGCTCGCGCCCCCTCAGGGCCTCCGAGCGCGCGCTCCTCGCCCCGATGATCCGCCGCTCGGACAACCCGGCGGCCAACCGCGCGTACGCGCTCGTCGGCACGCCGGGGCTCGAGCGCGTCGCCCGCGCGGCGCGGATGCGGGCGTTCCGCTCCGGCGGCCCGTTCTGGGGCTCGAGCCGGATCACGGCGGCCGACCAGGCGCGCTTCTTCCTGCGCGTCGACACGCGCATCGCGGTGCGCCACCGCGCCTACGGGATGGGGCTGCTGCGCAGCATCGTCCCGTCGCAGCGCTGGGGGATCGGCAAGGCCCGCCCGGCCGGGTGGGCGCTCTACTTCAAGGGCGGCTGGGGGTCGGGGACCGGTGAGGTCGACCACCAGGTCGCCCTCCTCACCCGCGGCGGCGAGCGCGTGTCGGTGGCGATCCTCACCACGGACAACCCGGACATGGCCTACGGCAACGCCACCCTCCGCGGCGTGGCCGCGCGGTTGTTGCGCGGGCTCGGCGGCCGCCTGGAGGGCGAGGCGGCGCTCCAGCCCGAGGCGGCCGGCCTGCGCTGATGGGCGAGCCGCGCTTCTTCGCCACGCAGGCCGATCTGCGGGCGTGGTTCGACGCCCATCACGAGACGGAGCCCGAGCTCGTTCTCGGCTTCTACAAGAAGGCCTCGGGGCGGCCGACCGTGACCTGGCCGCAGGCGGTCGACGAGGCGATCCGGGTCGGGTGGATCGACGGCCAGGCGCGCCGCATCGACGACGAGAGCCACCTGCTGCGCTTCACCCCGCGCAGGCCGGGCTCGATCTGGAGCAAGGTCAACGTCGAGAAGGCCGAGGCGCTGATCGCGGCCGGCGAGATGCTGCCGGCCGGGCTGCGCGCGTACGAGGCGCGAAGGGAGGAGCGCTCGGGGGTCTACGCCTACGAGCAGGAGACCGAGCCCGAGCTCGGTGAGGCCTACGAGGTGGCGCTGCGCGCCGACGAGGCGGCGTGGGCCTACTTCCAGGCGCGGCCTCCGTGGTACCGGCGGGCGGCGACGTGGTGGGTGATCAGCGCGAAGCGCGAGGCGACCCGTGAGCGCCGCCTCGCCACGCTGATCGAGGACTCCGCCGCCGGCCGGACGCTCAAGCACCTGACGCGCCCGTAGGCGCGCGCCGCGACGCGGGGCGGCGGAGGGCGGCAGGCCGCCCTCCGCCGAGGGTCCCGGGTCCAGCGATGTCTACCGATCGCCGTCCGCGGCGTCGCGCGGCGTCGGCGCGGCCCGGCGCACGCGCTCGCACGAGCCGTTGGGGTTGCTCGCGCTCGCGTCCATGATCACGTCGACGTGATCGAGGACGGCGAGGTCCCTGCCCGCTCCGCAGGTGATGCGGTCGACCTCGCCGTCGCGGACGCCGATGCGGTCGCGGCCGGGGCCGCCGTCGATCGTGTCGCCGACCTGGTCGACGCCCGGGCCGGGCGCCACGTCGACCGGGGCGAGCGCGAACAGCACGTCGTTGCCGGCGCCGCCGCGGGTCGTGTCGACGCCGGGGTTGGCGAGGATCCGGTCGTTGCCGGGGCCGCCCTCCTGGGTGTCGTCGCCCCGCCCGCCGAACATGCGGTCGCGACCGTTCTCGCCGAACGCGAGGTCGTTGCCGTCGCCGCTCACGATGCGGTCGCGCGAGTCGCCGCCGCGGAGCGTGTCGTCGCCCGCGCCCCCGAAGAGGCGGTCGAAGGAGCTGCGGTCGCCCGCGTCGTTGAGGTCGCCGCGCAGCAGGTCGTTGCCGGCTCCGCCGTGGAGGCGGTCGTTGCCGGGCCCGCCGAGCAGGCGGTCGTCGGCTCCAAGGCCGAAGATGCGGTCGTTGCCCTGGTTGCCGTCGATGAGGTCCGGGCCCATCGTGCCGCGCAGGCGCTCGTTGCCGGGCCCGCCGCTGATCGTCGCCGCCACCGCGGTGGCCGGCACGAGCGCCAGCGCGGTGAGCGCACCGGCCGTCGTCTTCCTGAGGTGCATCGTCTCCTCCTTCGTCGGGTGCTGCCGTCTGTTCTCCCACCCGGCGGGGCTCGTGTGACACACGTCTCACGGACTTCTCAGCCTGCGTGAGAGTTCCGTGAGAGGGCGTGCGCGCCGCGTCCGCAGCGGGCATCATTGGTCGCCCTGTGCGCCGTCTGCTCGTCCTCCTGCTCACCGCGGCGTTCGCCCTGACCGCCGCCACGGCGTCCGCGGTCATCCGCGTCGGGACGGACGGGCCGGACCGGCTGGAGGGCACGCGCGGCACGGACCGGCTGGCCGGGCGCGGCGGCAACGACGTGCTGATCGGCAACGCCGGCCGCGACCGCCTCCAGGGCGGGCCCGGCGACGACACCCTGCTCGGCGGCGCCGGCCGCGACCGCATCGGGGCCGGCGGCGGCCGCGACGTGGTCGCCGCGGGCGCCGGCAACGACGTCGTCTTCGTCCGCGGCGGCGGAGCGGACCGCGTGGGCTGCGGCCCCGGGAGCGACCGCGTGGTCGCCGACGGCCGCGACGACGTCGCGGGCGACTGCGAGACCGTCGAGCGGTGAGCGCGGCGGCGGCCGGCGACGGCGGCCCGGTCGTGCTGCTCGTCGACGACGACCCCGCGATCCGCCGCACCGTCGGCGAGGGCCTCGAGCTCGAGGGCTTCGCCGTCGTCCGCGCGTCAGGCGGCCGCGCCGCGCTGGCGGCGATCGAGTCCGTCGCGCCGGCGATCATGCTCCTCGACCTCGCGATGCCCGACCTCGACGGCCTCGAGGTCCTCCAGCGGCTGCGCGAGCGCGGCGACGACCTCCCGGTCTGCGTGCTGTCCGCCCGCGACGAGGTCGGCGACCGGGTGCGCGGGCTCGAGGCGGGCGCCGACGACTACGTCGTCAAGCCGTTCGCGCTCGAGGAGGTCGCCGCGCGCCTGCACGCGCTCCTGCGTCGCCGCCCCGCGCCGTCCGGCTCGCTGCTGGAGGCCGGCGACGTCGCCGTCGACCTGAACGCCTGGACCGCGCGGCGGGGCGAGCGCGACCTCGAGCTCACGCGACGCGAGCTCGAGCTGCTCGCCTGCTTCCTGCGCCATCCGGGCGAGATCCTCAGCCGGCGCGAGCTCCACGAGGAGGTCTGGGGCTACACGTTCGACCCCGGCACCAACGTGGCCGACGTCTTCGTCGGCTACCTCCGCCGCAAGCTCGAGGCCGGCGGCGAGCCCCGCGTGCTGCACACGGTCCGCGGCGTCGGCTTCGTCCTGCGACCCTGAGCGGCATGCGCGGCCTCCGCGGGCGCCTGACGCTCGGGCTGACCCTGGTGCTCGCCGCCGTGCTGGCCGCGGCGGGGCTCCTCGCCGCGCGCGACGTCGACCGCACCGACCGCGAGGCGCTCGACGACCGCCTCCAGCGCACGGCCGAGCTCTCGCGCGCGACCGCCGTCGCCGCCGTCCAGGAGGAGGTCCCCTCGGCCGACGACCGGCTCGACGCCGTGCTCTCCGCCACCCGCACCTCCCTGCGGCTGGTCATCGGCTCGGCGACGCTGCTCGAGACGGGGAGCCCGCCGCCTTCGCGCCCGCGGCTGGGCGACGGGCTGAGCACCTTCACGGCGGGCGGGGAGCGCTACCGGGCCTTCGTCACCCGGCTGCGCGACCCCGGGCTCGACGGGCTGGCGCGGCTCGAGGTCATCACGCCCCTGACCACGCTCGAGCGCCGCCAGGCCGCGCTGCACCGCCGCCTGGAGCTGCTCGGGCTGCTCGCCCTCGTGCTGGGCGCCGCCGGCGTGTGGCTGGCCAGCGGCGTGATCCTGCGCCCGCTGCGCCGGCTGCGGCGCGCGACGGCTTCGATCGCCGGCGACGAGGACCTCTCCCGCCGCGTCCCGGACGGTCGCGGGCCGACGGAGCTGCGGGCGCTCGCTTCGTCGTTCAACGCGATGCTCGCGCGGCTGAGCGGCTCGGCCGCCGACCGCGAGCGCGCGCTCGCCGCGACCCGCCGGTTCACGGCCGACGCCGGCCACGAGCTGCGCACGCCGCTCACCACGATCCAGGCGACGCTGTCGACGCTCGCCCGCCACTCCGACCTCCCTTCCGAGCGGCGCGCGCGCATGGCGGCGGACGCGCTCGAGGAGCAGGGGCGCCTGGTCGCCCTGCTCGACGGCCTCCAGGCGCTCGCGCGCGCCGACTCCGCGCCCGCCCTCGCGAGCGTCGACCTCGCCGAGGTCGTCGATGCGTCGCTCCAGGCCGCGCGGGAGCGCCATCCGGCTGTCCGCTGGTCGGCCCGGCTGCCCGACGCCGCCGTCCCGGTCGCGGGCTGGGAGCCCGGGCTGCGCTCCCTGCTCGACAACCTGCTCGCCAACGCCGCCCATCACGGCCGGCCGGGCGGCGAGGTGCGCGTCGGCCTGAGCGGCGGGCCGGCGCCGCAGGTCGTCGTCGAGGACGACGGCCCGGGGGTCGCGGAGGCCGACCGCGAGCGGATCTTCGAGCCGTTCACGCGGCTCGACGGCTCGGCCGGCCCGGGCTCGGGACTCGGGCTCGCGCTGGTCGCCCAGCAGGCGCGCCACCACGGTGCGACCGTCGAGGTCGGCCGCTCCGAGGCGCTCGGCGGCGCGCGCTTCGCCGTCGCGTTCAGGCCCGCAGGCGGTAGCCCGTCACGAACAGCCGGCGGTTGATCGCGAACAGCAGCAGCGTGGCCGCGGTGAGGAAGGCCAGCGAGAGCGCGACGTTGACCTCCGAGTAGCCCAGGAAGCCGTAGCGGACGAGCCCGATCATGTAGTAGACGGGGTTGAACTGGGTCAGCGTCTGGAACGGCTCGGGCAGCAGCGCCGCCGAGTAGAAGACGCCGCCCAGGAAGATCAGCGGCTGCAGGACGAAGGTCTGGGCGAAGGAGACGTCGTCGAACTGCTCGGCGCGCACGCCGATCAGCACGCCGAGCTGGGCGAAGAAGAAGCCGACGAGCAGCAGCGCGGGGATGAGCACCAGGGCGTGCTCGACCGGCACCCCGACCAGCACGGACGCGGCGAGGAAGGTGAGCAGCGCGACGAGCATCCCCCGCAGGAAGCCGCCGAGCGAGAACGCGAGCAGCAGCTGGACCGGCGACGCGGGCGAGGAGAGCTGGTCGTCGATCGCGCGCTGGAACTTCTGCTGGAGGATCGAGGAGGAGTTGTTGGCGAAGGCGTTCATCGCCCAGGCCATCATGATCAGCCCGGGGACGATGAAGACGACGTAGTCGATCCCCCCGATCTCGTCGATGCGCGAGCCGAGCGCCGCCCCGAAGACGGAGATGTAGAGGAAGGTCTCCAGCAGCGGCGCGCCGAGCGTCTGGCGCTTGATCTTCAGGAAGCGGCTGACCTCCCGCCGCGCGAGGGCGACGAAGCGGATCTGGGCGGCGGTCACGCCGCGCTCTCGATCTTCGCCCGCGAGAGCTCCTTGCGCCCGACGAGCTCGAGGTAGGCGTCCTCGAGGCTCGCCACCCCGTACTGCGCCGCGAGCTCGCCGCTGGACCCCTCCGCGGCGATCTCGCCGTCGTTGATGAAGGCGATGCGGTCGCAGAGCTGCTCGGCCTCTTCGAGGTAGTGCGTGGTGAGGAGGATCGTCGTGCCCTCGGCGTTGATGCGCTGGACGTAGTGCCACAGCTCGAGGCGCAGCTCGACGTCGACACCCGCGGTCGGCTCGTCGAGGATGAGCAGGCGCGGCCGGTGCATGAGCGCGCGGGCGAGGATGAGCCGGCGCTTCATCCCGCCCGAGAGGGTGCGCGTGCGGTCGTTGCGCTTCTCGCTGAGCGAGAACGCCTCGAGCAGCTCCTTGGTCCGCTCGCGGCGCTCGCGGCGCGGCATGCCGAAGTAGCCGCCGTGGTAGTCGAGCGTCTCCTCGAGCGTGAGGAACCAGTCGAGGTTGAGGTCCTGCGGCGCGAGGCCGACCGCCGCCCGCGCCTCCTCGTAGTTCTCGATGGCGTCGTGGCCGAAGATGCGGATGGCGCCGGAGGTCGGCTGGGCGAGCCCGGTCGCGCAGTGGATCAGCGTCGACTTGCCCGCGCCGTTGGGCCCGAGGAGGCCGAAGAACGCGCCGTCGGGGATCTCGAGCGAGACCCCGCGCAGCGCCTCGGTCCCCGTCGGATAGCGCTTGACGAGGCCGTCGATCTCCAGGGCGGGCATGGCGCCCACCTTACACTAAGTAAGCAGCGGTGCTGCTGCTGTTCAGCCCGCGGCGGTGGCGTAGCGCTGCTGGGCGCGGGCGCGCGCCTTGGCCGCCTCCGCCTCGCGGTCCTTCGGCGGCGCCGTCGTCACGAGCTCGGCGAGCAGGCGCTCCGACGCGGCGGTCACGGCGTCGACCGCGCGCTCGAACGCCTCGGCGTTGGCCTGCGACGGGCGCGTGGAGCCGCTGATCTTGCGGACGTACTGGAGCGCGGCGGCGCGGACCTCGTCCCCGGTGGCGGCGGGCTCGAAGTTGTGGAGGGTGCGGATGTTGCGGCACATGGCGCCGAGCCTAACGCCCGGCTCAGCGGCCGTCGACCTCGCCGTGGTAGTAGTCGACCCGGCTCGCGCGCGTGGTGATCAGGTCCTCCGCCTTGTCGCCCGTCCAGACCCCGACCTTGCCGCTGTCCGGATACGCGGTGGCGGTCGGGTAGACGACGTTCGACCACATGACGATCCGGGCGGGCGCGTCCGAGTCGTTGCGGACCTGGTGGACGCCCTCGGGCCCCGTGGGGAAGAAGACGACGTCGAACGGTGCGAGCTCCTCCGTCGCGTCGGCCGCGCGGACGGTCGGGCGCCCTTCGAGCACCAGCAGCCATTCCTCCTCGCCGTACTCGTAGTGATACGGGCAGAGCGCCTGGCCCGGCGGCAGCTCGTAGACGCTCATCCCGGTGTCCTTCGCGCCCACCTGCGTGCCGAGCCGGAACATCCCGGCCCGGAACGGCTGGGGGTCGTCGGCGTCGTAGGTGAAGTGCGGGTCGGAGATGGAGAGGCGTCGCATGGCGCGGATCGTCCCACGCCGCGACCTCCGCCTATCCGCCCGCCAGCACCGCGTCGTAGCCCTCGGCCCGCAGGACGTCCATCACGACGTCGCGCTGGTCGCCCTGAAGCTCGATCACGCCGCCCTTCGCCGAGCCGCCGACGCCGCAGCGGCGCTTGAGCCGGCCGGCGAGCTCGCGCAGCCCGTCGTCGGGAAGCGGCACGCCGGAGATCGTCGTCACCGCCTTCCCGCGGCGGCCGCTCGTCTCGCGGCGGACCTTCACGCGCTCGGCCATGGCGCGCACGCTACAAGGGCGCCCCAGCCGGAGCGCCCTCCGGCTCAGCCGACGCGGATCCCTGCGACGGAGTGCTCGACGGCAGCGCCTGTCGCGGGCGAGCCGCAGGCCAAGGCTGTGCTTCTGGCACAGCCAAGGAGCCGGCCCTACCTCGGACGTCCCGGCCGCGCGAAGCTCATGGGCATGGCGATCGAGGATGCGACGCAGACCCACGAAGTGGTGGTCGTCGGTGGGGGGATCGCCGGCCTGGCGGCCGCCTGGCGGCTGCGTGACCGCGACGTCCTCCTGCTCGAGGCCGGGGACCGGCTCGGCGGCCGGCTGCGGTCCGAGGTGCGCGGTGACTACTGGTTGAACTTCGGCGCGCACCTGCTCCCGGCGCCCGGCTCGCTCGTCGACGGGATGGCGCGCGACTGCGATCTGCAGACGGCGCCGGTGAGCGGCAGCATGATGGGCCTCGCGGTCGGTCGGAAGCGGATGACCAGCGGGCCGGTCGAGAGCTACCCGCTGTGGATGCCGCTGCCCCTGGGCGACCGGGTGGCGTTCGCCCGAGCGGGTCTCAAGGTCCAGCGGGCCGTCCGCGCCTACCAGAAGGTGGCGCGCGCGAAGCACGTGTCGCCTGCGGAGCTGCGCGCGCGTCCTCGCCTTCGAGGACCACCGGACGTTCGCGGAGTTCCTCGGGGAGCTCCCGCAGGGGGCCGAGTCGATCTTCGCCTGCGCCGCGCACCGGGCGACCGCGGAGCTCGGCGAGCTCTCGGCCGGGTGCGGCATCGGCCTCTTCGCGCTCGTGTGGGGCGGCAAGGGATCGCTGATCGCCCGCAACCTGCTGGGAGGTGCCGGCCGGCTGCCCGAGGCGCTCGGCGAGAAGCTGGGTGGCAGGGCTCGCACCGGAAGCCGCGTCACGGCTCTGCATCCGGTTGGGCGAAGAACGTGCTCGCGAATCCCGGCGTGCGGCTGCGGCTTCCGGGCGGGACGTTCTCAGGCCAAGCTCGCAGGTTGCACGCTCGAACCGAGAGCCGCGAGGCGGAAGAGATCTACTGCGACACGGTGACTCCCTTCGACTATCTGACGTGGATCAACTGGAGGACGGGACGCCCCACGCCCGCGAAGATCAAACAGCTACTTCGCGGATGGTTCAACGACGGAACACCCCTCGTCATCGATCTCGACAGATAGCGGCCTGCCGGGCTTCGGCTACTGGTCGGTGCTGGATTGAGGCAAGAGCGGAAGCCGTTCGCAGCCGAAGGCGGCATCTCTCGTGAGCTGCTCCGGCGCGGCTCTTCGAGCTTCGTGACGTCGACGAGCGCAGCCGAGCGAGCGGTTCGAGTGCGCCGCGCCGCTAGGTGAGCACGAGGACTAGG
>JAUJME010000077.1 GCA_030447005.1 Solirubrobacteraceae bacterium
AGCAGGGCTACCTCGACGTCGTCGAGTACCAGGACGCGCTGCGCGCGCCGCTGCCGACGGAGGCCGACGTCAGGCCGCCCGCCGAGGAGACGCAGTACCCGTACTTCACGTCGTGGGTCAAGCGGCAGGTCGTCGATCAGCTCGGGGGCGGGCAGTCGGGCGCCCAGCGGGCGTTCGAGGGCAACCTGCGGATCCGCACGACGATCGACTCGCGGATGCAGGACGCCGCGCAGAAGGCGGTCGACGGCTGGCTGTCGGACCCGACCGGCCCGCAGGCGGCGCTCGTGGCGCTCGACAACGAGTCGGGCGAGGTGCGGGCGATGATCGGCGGCTCGGCGAACGGCTTCGAGGCCCGCCCGTTCAACCTCGCCACCCAGGGCCAGCGCCAGCCCGGCTCGGCGTTCAAGCCGTTCGTCCTAGCCCAGGCGCTCGACGAGGGGATCGGCCCGGGCTCGCTGTGGAACTCGAGCAAGCAGACGATCCAGATCCCGAACTCGAGCGAGAAGTTCGAGGTCAACAACTACGAGGACGCCTACGCCGGCGCCACCACGCTCGCGCGGGCGACGACGACGTCCGACAACTCGGTCTTCGCGCAGGTCGGCATCAAGGTCGGCACCCGCGACGTCGCGAAGCTCGCGAACCGGCTGGGGATCCGGACCCCGGTCTCCAAGAACTACGCGATGACGCTCGGCGGCCTGCGCCAGGGCGTCACGCCGCTCGACCTCGCCCGCGCCTACCTCGCGTTCCCCAACGACGGCAAGCTCGTCTACGGCTCCATGGCGCCCGACGCCGACCGCTACCGCGGCGGCGTGCGCAACGTGCCGGGCCCCACGGGGATCGACTCGATCACCGGGCGCGGCGAGGACGAGGCGATCAGGCTGCCCAACGGGCGCAAGGCGCGCAACACCCGGCGCGAGCGCCGCGTGCTGCCCGAGGGGGTCGCCCGCCAGACCGCCGGCATCCTGCAGACGGTGGTCACGGCCGGGACCGGCCAGCGCGCGAACCTGGGGCCCGGCCAGCTCGCCGCCGGCAAGACGGGTACGACGGAAAACTACTCCGACGCGTGGTTCGTGGGCTGGACCGAGCGCTACACGGTGGCCGTCTGGGTCGGTTATCCCGAGGGCTTCAAGCCGATGCAGACCGAGTGGCGGGGCGAGCCGGTCGCCGGCGGCACCTACCCCGCGGCGATCTGGCGCGACTTCCTGCGAGCGGCCATCGCGATCGACGAGAGCCGCAACCCGGACAAGCAGAAGGACGACTCCGACGGCACGACGCTCGACGGCGGGGGCATACCGGCGGCGCCGGCGACGCCCGCCCCCGCCGCCACGGCGCCCCCCGCCTCGCAGACGGGCCAGGGCGAGGCCGGCGACGGGACGGGCGCCGGCGAGACCTCCCCCGCCCCCGCGCCGGTCGCGCCGGAGCCCGAGCCGGCGCCCACGCCGCCCCCCGCTCCCCCCGCCGCACCGCCCACCGGCGGCGGCAGCCCGGGCGGCGGCCCCGCCGCGCCCGGCGGCGGGGCGAGCGGGCCTGGCTAGCTAACGCCGGGGCGGCAGCGTCTCGCGCAGCCCGGGCGGCCACGGGCGCGACACCGAGCGCGAGCCGCCGGCGCAGAAGCGCCACGGCAGGTCGGCCGCCTTGGTGATCCCGATCCGCGGGCCCACCAGCGGCTCGGCGGCCTCCCAGCCCGGCGCGCGCGGCTCGATGCGCACCGGGCCGGAGACCAGGTCCGCGCCGTTGAGCTCGAGGTCGATTCCCAGCGCCTGGGTCAGCTTGCCCGGGCCGGAGCAGAGGTCCTCGACGCGCTCGAGCCCGCGGCGGGCGCGCATGGCGTCGAGGCCGCGGACCGGCTCGAGCGCGCGGATGAGGACCGCCGCCCCGACCCCCTCCGGCTCGCAGACCGCGTTGAGCAGCGCGTGGATGCCGTAGGAGCGGTAGACGTAGGCGCGGCCGGGCGGCCCGAAGAGGGTGTGGGTCCGCGCGGTCAGGCCGATGTGGGCGTGGCACGCGGGCTCCGAGTCGTGGTAGGCCTCCGTCTCGACGATCAGCCCGGCGCACTCCCCGTGGACGACGAGGCAGCCGAGCAGGTCGCGGGCGACGTCGACGACCCCGCGCGCGTAGTGCGACGCGGGCAGGCTCAAGCCGGCTGGTTCTCGAGCTCCGCCCGCGCGTGGGCGAGCTGCTCGCGCACCCGGGAGAGCGCGGTGCCGCCCTCGGAGACCTTCGACTCGAGCCAGGACCGGCGCGAGAGGACCTCGTAGTACTCGTCGTCGAGCGCCTCGGAGTGGCGGGCGATCTCCTCGCGGCTGAGCGCCGACAGCGGCCGCCCGGAGTCCACCGCCTCGCGGACGAGGCCGGCGACGACGCCGTGCGACTGGCGGAAGGGGACGCCGCGGCGGACGAGCAGGTCGGCGATGTCGGTGGCCGCGATCAGCTCGTCGCCGGCGGCCGCCTCGAGCCGCTCGCGGTCGAAGGTGATCGTCTCGACCATCCCCCGCGCTGCGGCGAGCGTGAGGTCGAGCGTGTCGGCCGCGTCGAAGAGGTGCTCCTTGTCCTCCTGCATGTCCTTGTTGTAGGTGAGCGGCAGCCCGTGCATGACCCCGTGGAGCGCGGAGAGGTGCGCGGCGACGCGCGGCGCCTTCGCGCGCAGCAGCTCGGCGGCGTCGGGGTTCTTCTTCTGCGGCATGATCGAGGAGCCCGATGCCCAGGCGTCGGAGACCTCGCAGAAGCCGAACTCGTCGCTCGACCACAGGACGATCTCCGCGCCGAGCCGGGAGAGGTGGGTTGCGCAGGTGGCGGCGGCGGACAGGAAGTCGAGGACGAAGTCCCGGTTGGAGACCGCGTCGATCGAGTTGCGCGCGACGCTCGTGAAGCCCAGCTCGGAGGCCAGGAACCCGCGGTCGGTGGCGAAGTTGACGCCGGCCAGGGCGCCGGCGCCGAGCGGCAGCTCGTCCGCGTTGCCGAGGACCGCCTCGAAGCGGCGGGCGTCGCGGCGGAACATCCAGAAGTAGGCGAGCAGGTGGTGGGAGAGGTAGACGGGCTGGGCGCGCTGGAGGTGGGTGTAGCCCGGCATCGGCCAGTCGACGTGGCGCTCGGCGCAGAGCACGAGCGCGCTCTGGAGCGCCTGGAGGCGCTCGACCGTCCTCAGCGCGTGGGCGCGCGTGTACATGGCGACGTCGGTGGCGACCTGGTCGTTGCGCGAGCGGGCCGTGTGCAGCCGGCCGCCGACGGGGCCGACGATCTCCGTCAGCCGCCGCTCGATCGCCATGTGGATGTCCTCGTCGTCCGGCTCGACCCGGAAGGTGCCGGCGTCGAGCTCCTCGGCGACGCGCTCGAGCCCGCTCAGCAGCGTGTCGCGGTCGGCGGGAGAGATGATCTGCGCCGCGGCCAGCATCCGCGCGTGGGCGCGCGACTGCTCGACGTCGTAGGGCCCGAGACGCCAGTCGAACCCGATCGAGGTGTTGAGCTGGGCGAAGACCGGGTCCTGGGGCTCGGAGAAGCGCGACATGGTCAGCCATCATGCCGGGGATGGAGCTCGAGGTGCGCGCCGCCCGGCGCGACGACGTGGCGGCGGCCGGGCTGCTCTACGAGTCGGCGGCGCCCTACTACGACGCCTACGCGGGAGGCGAGCGGCGGGCGCGCCGGATGCTCCGCGGCGTCTGGCCGCACCCGGGCCACACCGCGAGCTATGAGATCTCGCGGGTGGCGGTCGCGCGCGGGGAGGTGGTCGGCGTCCTGGCCGGCTTCCTGCTGCTCGAGGGCGACGGCCTGGCCAACCGCTTCATCGCGCTGTCGGTGCCGCGGCTGCCTCCCTGGCGCTGGCCCGGGGTCTTCCGCCACCTGCGCGCGGCGGCGCGCCTGACCCCGCGCCCGCCCGTCGACGCCTTCTACGTCGACGGCCTCGCGGTGGCGGCCGGCGCGCGGCGGATGGGCGTCGCCTCGACGCTGCTCGACTCAGCCTCGGCGACCGCCGCCGAACGGGGCGCGTCGGGCGTCGCGCTCGACACGGGGCTCGACAACGCGGCGGGCCGGGCGCTCTATGAGGCGGTGGGCTTCCAGCGCCACGACGTGCGCGCCGCCGACGACCCGCGGATCGCCCGCGCGATCGGCGGGCGGGGGTTCGTCTCCTACTACCGGCCGGCGCCGCGGTAGTCGTCGGCGAAGCAGGGCCCGCGGCAGACGTCGATCACGCGGCCGCCTTCGGCGCGCAGGAAGGCCGACTTCTGCTCGCGCGCGGTCGGGGTGCGCCGGGGCGACTCGTGCGGGTCCTGGCCCTCGCGCGGCGGCTTGTTGGACGCGGGCGGCGGCGGCGTCCCCTTGCCGTCGGCGCGCTTGGGGCCGATGTCCCAGAAGACCAGCGCCGAGCCGCCGGCCGAGTAGCCCGGGGCGCCGAGCGGCTCGAGGCCGAAGAAGGAGTCGTCGGCCCGGCCGGGGTACGGCGGGTCGGTGAAGCGGGGCCGGCCCGGCTCGAGGACGGGGGTGTGGATGCGGGCGCCGGCGCTGCGCGCCTGGGCGACGGCGGTGATGTCGGCCACCTGGTGGTCGCCGAAGCCGACGTGCATGAGGATCTCGTGCCTGGGCGTGTTGGGCAGCGGGTCGCTCGTCATGTGCGCCGCGTAGCCGTTGGGGTCGCCGCGGTCCCACAGCATCTGGATGAGGGAGAGGATGAGCGGCCGCTCGACCTCGCTCGGGTAGTTGTCGTAGAGCCCGAGCGGCGTGTCGGCGCCGAAGCGCCCCTGCGCGTACATGTCGAAGTCGACCGACCGGCGCAGGAGGGTCGAGTAGTTCATCCCCGGCACGCCGAGCACCGCGCGCTCGTGGTCGACGCCGACCGCCGCGAGCGTGCCGCCGTAGATCCCGCCCTGCGAGTTGCCGTCGTAGAAGAGGCGGGCCGGGTCGATCACCGACCTCCCGCGCGGCTTGAAGGCCGCGTTGGCGCCGAAGCCGTCCTTGTGGACCATCAGGCGGCCGAGGTAGAGGAAGTGCAGGAAGCCCTGCTGGACGTGGTCGATGAGCCGCGGGAACTCCGAGAGGTCCTGGATCGCCGTGAAGGCGGTCGGGATGTCGCGGGTGGCCATCCCGTCCCAGTCGGTCGCGCAGAAGACGAAGTTGTGCTCGTTGGCGAGCGACTTGAGCTGGCTCTGGAAGATCTCCCCCTGGCCGCCGAACAGGCCGTGGCCGTAGAGGGACGGGCGCGCGGGTTGCGCGTCGTCTGAGTCCATCGCGACGCGCGGGACGATGCAGGTGAAGGCCGGCTGCGTCAGGTTGCCCGGCTGCTGCTGGGGCTCGCGGCCCTTGGCGTCGAGGGTGAACTTCGACTGCGGCGGGCAGCCCGGCGCGTCGAGGAAGCACGGCACCTGGAGGCTCCCGCGCACCACGCGGGCGATGCGCTCGTCCTCCCCCGCCTCGCAGCGGGCCGGGTCCCCCGCCGTGCAGGGCTTGAAGTCGCGGACGCCGTCGAGGCTGCTCGGGTTCACCGGGGCGCCGGGGACCTCGGGGATCGAGTCGGGGATGTCGGGGTTGATCGAGTAGGCGGGGGCGCGGCCCTGGACGGTGAGGTCGGCCAGGTTCGTGTCGCCGAGCGCCGCGAAGGCGCGGTCGCGGATGGAGAGCAGGCGGCTCGTCGTGCTGCGCGCGCTCGCGACGGTGAAGTCCCAGGCCAGGTAGAGGTTCCCGCGCGCGACGCCGGCGCGACCGAGCGTCGAGAGGATCTCCTCCATCTGCGGCCGGCGCGCCTCGACCGCGCGGTCGGTGGTGATGATCCGGTCGCGGAAGACCTGGAACGGCCGCTGCGCCTCGATCCGGCTGCCGTCCGCCCGGCGCAGGTCGCGCAGCGCGACGATGTAGCGCTGGCCCTCGGCGAAGTTGACCGCGGGGCGGATGAGCAGGTTGCGGTCCTCAGGGCGCACGGGGTTGGCGTCGACCTCCGCCCAGACGAGGTGGCGCGCCCCTGTGGTGGCGTTGATGACGACGACCGGCGAATCGGGGGCCAGGGAGCGCTTGGGGTCGTCGATCGAGGGCGCGTTCGTCGCCCGGAACGCCTCGATCGTCTGGAGGCCCGGGACGTGCGTGACGACCTTCTGGCCCGGGCTGAAGCCGTCGGAGAACCGGTAGTCGGCCGGGTTGATCGCCTTGCCGGCACGGTTGCGGGGCATGGCCGATTCCTTGAAGTCCACCCGCCGCCCGGTGACCTGGCTGGGGTCGGCGACCGTGAAGCGGTCGTTGGGGAACGGGAACAGGCAGACCTTGGGGTCGAGCTCGTCGCAGCCCTCGACGGTGCGGAAGCCGGCGGCCTGCGGCATCGGCTTGGCGGGCGGAGGCGTGAACGCGCCCCCTCCGGGCGTGCCCGGCGGGGCGCAGCGCGGGATCCGCCGCAGCGCGCGCCGCGTCCGCGAGGACCCGCGCCGGCCGCGGCGGGTGGCGCGGACGGTCACGGTGACCCGCCGCTTCACGCCGCAGAGGACGAGCTTGCGCCGCCCGGCGGTCGTCAGGCGCAGCCGCACCGTGCGGCGGCCGTCGCGGCGGAAGCGGACCGTCTTCGAGCGCGCGATCCCGGGCGCGGAGACCCGGACGCGGGTGCCGCGCCGCGCGGCCACCCGGACGGAGAGCGCGCGCGCCCGCAGGATGCGGGGCTGGTCGATCGAGCTCAGGCCGACCTTGACCGGCACGCGCCGCTTGGCGGCGGGCGCCGGAGGCGCCCACAGCAGTGCCGCGAGCACGCAGCCCGCGACGATCGACCCGATCGCTCTCCTCACCCTGGAACGGCACCGTACACGGCGCCGCGGCCCGGGAGCTACAGGACCTCGGCGAGCGCCTCGCTCACGCGTGCGATCTGCCCCTCGGCGATCTCGGGGAAGAACGGGAGCGCCACGGAGCGGGCGGCGACGTCCTCGCAGACCGGGAACTCGCCCTCGCGGTGGCCGAAGCGCTCGCGGTAGAAGGACATCAGGTGGATGGCCGGCAGGTAGGGCTTGGACTGCACGCCCAGGTCGCGCAGGGCGAGGATCGTCGCGTCGCGGTCGACGCCGCGCGGGAGCTGGACGACCCACACGAACCAGCCCCGCTGATCGCCGCCGCGGTCCTCGCACGGCAGCTCGACGCCGCGCTCGGCGGTCAGCGGCGCGAGCGCCTCCCGGTAGAGCGCCGCGGCACGTGCGCGCCCGGTGAGCATCTCGTCGAGGCGGGCGAGCTGGGCGGAGCCGAGCGCGCAGGCGATGTCGGAGAGCCGGTAGTTGAAGCCGAGGCGGTCGTGGTCGAGCCAGCCCATGTC
>JAUJME010000078.1 GCA_030447005.1 Solirubrobacteraceae bacterium
GCCCGGTCGACCGACACCGGGGGGATCCCGTTGGGCACCACCTGCACGCGCGTCCGGGGCCGCGCGCCGAAGGTGGCGGCGACCGCCTGGCTGACGGCCACGACGCTGGCGCAGCGCGCGGCGATCGTCCGCGCGAGCAGCCCGTCCCAGGAGAAGTCGTGCTTGATCCAGACGACGGGGATGCCGAGCCCCGGCGTGGCCAGCCCGGCGACGAGCGCCGCCTTGACGCCGTTGGCGTGGACGACCGCCGGCCGCTGGCGGGCGAGGACGCGGCGCAGCCGGAGCGCCCCGGTGAGGATCCCGGCCCGCGCGCCCGTGGGGACGACCTCGACGGGGACGCCGCGGCCCCGCATGTGCTCGACCCAGGTGCCGTCGGCCAGCGACACGAGGCCGCGGACCCAGCCGTCGCCGAGCCCGGTGACGATCCGCTCGAGGTAGAGCTCCGAGCCGCCCAGGGTGGCGTGCGAGGAGACGAACGTGACGGCCGGAGGCGTCACGCCGCCCGCTGCGCCCACGCCGCGCGGGCCCCGTCGAGCAGCCCGCGGACGCCCGGCCAGTCGCGGTTGACCGCCCGGTGGAGCCCCAGCAGCGCGACGAGCAGGGCGAACTGCGCGCGGGCGAGCGGGCCGCGCTCCGGGAAGTTCTTGCGGAAGAGGTAGGCCCGGTTGACCACGAGCCGCCGGTTGAAGGCGCGGGTGTCCATCCCGCCGATGCCGAGCTTGTGGTGGACGACCACCGCCCGCGGCTCGTAGCGCACGCGGCCGCGGCGGGAGAGCCGGTAGCCCAGGTCCTCGTCCTCCGCGAGGCCGTAGCCCGTCAGCCCCTCGTCGAACCGCAGCTCGGCGGCGAGGTCGCGCCGTGCGCTCATGAGGCAGCCGTGGAGGAACTCGACGTCCCGGGGGGTGTCGAGGTCGACGAGCCGCCGCGGATAGCCGAAGCGCGTGAGCGTCCCCTGCTCGCCGCCACCGGGCAGGAGCCGGCGCAGGCGGGTCGGGCCGCCGGCGATCCGCGCGTCCTCCTCGACGACCCGGGCGGTGACCCCGACGACCTCGCGGTCGGCGTAGGCCTCCTCGAGCACCGCGAAGATGCGCGGGTCGAACTCGACGTCGTCGTCGGAGAAGACGACCACCTCCGCTCTCGCGAGGTCGGTCCCGTGGTTGCGCTGCAGGCAGGATCCCGCCGCGGTGGCCTCGTAGCGGGCCGGCGGGCGGTCGCCCGCCGCGCGGTGCTCCTCGACCACCGGCTCGGCCGTGCGGGCGGGATCGCCGTCCACCACGAGCACCTCGCGGGGCAGCGGGTCGCACGCGCGGAGGCTGGCGAGCGTGTCGCGCAGCGGCCCCGGCCGGCCCTTCGTGGCGATGATCAGCGAGAGGTCCACGAGCGGCTCAGGCGGGCGTGCACCGCGGGAACGATAGAGGCGGGCAGGCGGTTGCAGGCGAGCGGGCGAGCCCGTTCATCACGGGGGTGCGGTCGGGTAACGTGGGCACCTTGGCATCGGTCAATCGAGTAGAGCGCGCCGGTGCCTGCGTCGTCGGGGGTGTCGAGGTGGTTCGCGCGCTCGGGATGGCCGGGATCCGCTCGGCGGTCGTCGCGCCGGCCGGCGCGCCCGTCCGGCTCTCTCGCTTCGCCGTCGACGGGATCGACCCGGCCGGCCGGCCGCTCGCCGACGCCCTGCTCGAGTACGGGGCCTCGCGCGCCTCGCCGCCGGTGCTCCTCTACGACTCCGACGATGCGCTGCTGGAGATCTCGCGCCGCCGCGAGGAGCTCGCCCGGTCCTTCCGCTTCGCCCTGCCCGAGGCGGGCGTGGTCGAGGACATGGTCGACAAGGCGCGCTTCCAGGCGCTCGCCGAGCGCCTCGGCCTCCCCGTCCCCCGGGCGCAGCACGTGCGCCCGGCGGCCGCCTCGCCCGCCGAGCTGCGGATCGAGTTCCCGCTCATCCTCAAGGCGGTGCCGTTCCGCGACGAGCGCTGGACGGGCTACGGAGAGGCCGGGAAGGTGCTGGCGGTCGACGACGCGGACGAGCTCGAGCGCCTGTGGCCGCGCCTGGCCGCCGCCGATCTCGACCTGATCGCGCAGGAGCGCGTTCCCGGCGGCGAGGACCGCGTCGTCAGCTACCACGTCTACGTCGACCGCCGCGACGAGGTCGCCGGCGACTTCACCGGCCGCAAGATCCGCACCTACCCGACCCGGTACGGGATGAGCTCGGCGCTGGAGACGACGGCCGACCCGCCGCTGCTCGAGGAGGGTCGCCGTCTCGTGCACCGCCTGGGGCTCCGGGGGCCGGCGAAGCTCGACTTCAAGCGGACGCCGGACGGCCGGATCGTCCTCCTCGAGGTCAACCTGCGATACACGCTGTGGGTCCACGCGGGCGCGCTGGCGGGCGTCAACCTCGCCGCCCTCGCGCACGCTGATCTCACCGGACGCCCGCTCCCGGCGACCGGGCCTGCGAGAGCGGGCGTGCGCTGGATCCAGCCCCGGCTCGACTTCGCCGCGGCGCGCGAGACCGGCGTCCCGCTGCACCGGTGGATGTGGTTCGCCGCGCGCTGCCAGAGCAACCAGTTGCTCGACCCGCGCGACCCGGTGGCCGTCGCGCGCCGCTATGGCCCCACGCTGCGCCGGCGTGCGCGCCGCGCGCGCGCCACGTGAAGTCGCGGCGGCGGCGGGCGGTGCAGACTGACGGCTCGTGAGCCGCCCCTCCGCCGCCATCCTCAGCAGCCGCGACCTCCGGGAGGACGACGTCCGCGCCTGGCGCGCGCTGGCGGACCGCGCGCTCGAGCCCAACCCGTACCTCCGCCCCGAGTTCGTCCTCTCGAGCGCCGAGGCGAGCGGCGACGACGCGGCGCTCGTCACCGTCCGCGACGAGGAGCGCTGGCTCGGGCTCCTGCCCGTCGGCCTGGCCAAGCGCTGGCGCCGGACGCCGCTGCCCTGCCTGGCGCCCTGGCTGCCGGAGTACGCCTACTCCGGCACCCCGCTGATCGACCGCGACGCGCGCGAGCCGGCGCTCTCCGCGCTCCTCGATCTCCTCGCCGCCGAGCGGCGGGCCGCCGCCCTCGTGCTCCATCCCTTCGACCCCACGGGACCGATCGGCGCCGGCCTCCTGCTCCACATGGGAGAACGGGCCATCGCCCCGTTCGTCTACGCGGACTTCGAGCGCGCGGCGATCCGCCGGCGACCCGAGAGCACCTACCTCGCGGAGTCCGTCAGCGCCGCCGGGCGCAAGAAGCTGCGCTCGCGCAAGCGGGCGCTCGGGCGGGAGCTCGGCGCCGAGACCGTCCTCGTCGACCGCTCGCACGAGCCCGCGGCGTGGGACGCGTTCCTCGAGCTGGAGCACGCCGGGTGGAAGGGCGAGCACGGGTCGTCGCTGGCCAGCGACGAGCGCGACGCGGCGTTCTTCCGCGGCATGTGCGCCGGCATGGCCGCCGCCGGCCACCTCCAGATCCTCGGCCTCGAGGCCGCCGGGCGCACGGTCGCGATGCAGTGCAACCTCATCGACGGGCCGTCCGTCTACGCCTTCAAGGTGGCCTACGACGCCGCCTTCGCCCGCTTCTCCCCGGGCGTGCTGCTCGAGGTGGAGGCGATCGAGCACTTCCACCGCGCGCTCCAGGACGTCGAGCTCCTCGACTCCTGCGCCGACCCCGACAACGAGCTCATCAACCGGATCTGGCCCGATCGCCGGCGGCTTCAGACGCTGGTGATCCCGACGGGCGCGCAGCGCGCCCGCCTGATCCGTCCGACCATGGGCGTCGAGGTCGCCGTCCGCCGCGTCATCCGCGCGCGCCGCGGCGCACCCGGCTCAGGCGGCGGTTCACCGCGCGGTTCGTGAGGACCGCGGCCTCCTTGGCCCGGTCCGCCGTCGCGCTCTGGCCCGGGGGCCGCGGCCGCATGCGCATCCGGCGCAGGCGGGCGTTGGCCTGGTAGGCGAGGGCGCGGCGCTGGGTGACCGGCGTCCGCCACGTGATCGAGAGCGAGACGGAGACCGCCGGCCCGTTCTGCACGAAGTGCGGGGCGTGCGGCGGGACGTAGACGCCGTCGCCGGGCCCGAGCGGGTACGGCTGGATGTCGCGCGGCTCGCTCGGCATGTTGGAGTGCCCGCCGCCGTAGTAGCGCTCGAGCTCGCGGTGCTCCATGGCGACATCGTCGAAGTGGCCGACGTTCATCGTCTTGGTGCCCCGGATCTGGAGCAGGAAGTTGTGCTCGGGATCGAAGTGCGACGGCGTGATCGAGTTCGGCGCGGAGAGGAAGACGAAGCCCTCGCGGCCCTCCATGGGACCCTCGCGGCGGCCGGCGACGGGCTCGACCTCGTCGAGGCAGGCGTCCAGCAGCGCCTTGTAGCGCGGGACGAGCTCGATGTTGCGCAGGATCAGCCACGACTGGCTGGTCTCGATCGTCCGGGCGACCTCGCCGGCGCTGACGGCCAGCGCGGGCACCTCGGCGTCGGCGACGACGGTCGAGACGTTGCCGAGGTTGTGCTCCGTCTTGTCGGCGGGAAGCTCGTCGGCGAGCTCGGCGAGCATCTCGACGGTGAGGAGGGGGTGGTCGACCAGGTGGTGGCGGACGGCGACCGGGGAGACGCCGTAGTGCCCGGCGAAGGTGCCCGGGTCGATGTCGAGTAGATCGGTCAAGTGGTTTCCTCGGTGCGGGGGACGGCGGATCGCGGTGTGACCGTTGCGCAGACCATCGGCAGGGTCCTGCACGGACTTGACCGCTGCAACCCGCGGGAGGCGCGCTGGGCTCAGGCGGGGGACTGGACGGGCGGCTGCCGGCGCACGATCCGGGCGAGGAACGCCAGGTCGTCGGGATTGCGCATCCGCTCCCAGCCCACGAGCACGAGCCCGTAGAGCAGCGTGCCGGCGGCCCCGGCGACGAAGGGGGTGTCGCGCAGCGCCAGCAGCACGACGGCCATGGCGGCCCCCGCCACGACCGGCCCGAGCAGGACCACGACCCAGTCGAGCCCCCCGACGATCCGTGCGGCGACCCCCAGCGCCACCACCGCGAAGAGCCCCTCGGTGGCCAGCATCGCGACCGCCGCGCCGATGTCCTCGCTGCGCGGGATCAGGACGAGGTTGAGGACCACGTTGAGGACGACCATCACCGCGGAGATCCGCATGATCGCCCCGGCGCTGCGCTGGGAGGAGATCAGCGACGAGCAGAGCGTCACGATGCTCAGCAGCACGACGACGGGGGCCAGGAGCCGCAGCGGGGCGCCGGCGTCGGCCAGCTCGCGGCCGAAGATGAGCGCCGAGACGTCCTCCGCCAGCACGCCCATCACGACGGCCGCCGGCATCAGGATCGCCACCGCGATCTTGATCGACCGCCCGAAGACCGCGCCGATGCTCGGCTGCGTCTCGGCATCGAGGTAGGCGTACATCGCGATGAACGCGCCGTTGAGCGCGTAGGAGACGAACAGGGTCGCCTCGAGCAGGCGGTAGGCCGCGCCGTAGCGCCCGACCGCCGACTCGGCGGCGAGGACCGACAGCAGGACCGCGTCGAGCTTGAAGAGGATGACGATGAAGACGTCCTGCACGGCGAACGGGAAGCCCCGCGCCGTCAGCTTGCGCCAGCCCCCGGGCGCGAACGAGAAGCGCGGCGTCCCGATCGAGCGGGCGAGCAGGACGACGCCCAGCACGAGGTGCAGCAGCGATCCCAGCGAGAAGATCGCCGAGACGGTCACCAGGTCCCGGCCCGACAGGAGCGCGGCCACCCCCAGGGCCCCCGTCAGCAGCCGCTGGGCCACCACGGTGAGCACGAGCAGGTCCGAGCGCTCGTAGGCGTTGAAGACCGCGTGGTAGCTCTTGGCGAAGAGGTCGAGCAGGAGCCCCACCGCCAGCACCACCACGACGAGGCGGGTGTGGGCGGGGTAGTCGAGGAGCACGAGGGCCGCCCCGCCCAGCAGGAGCACCGGGACCGTGGCCAGCGCCTTGAGCGCCATGACGTTCCAGAAGATGCCGTCGAGCGCCTCGCGCGCGGGCGTGCCGCCGCCGGCCCGGCGCTCCCGGGCCGACTCGCGCAGCAGGTAGGAGTCCGTCCCGAAGCCGATCGGGATCAGCGCGATGCCGAGGAAGGCGAAGGCGAAGACGAAGACGCCGAGCTCGCGCTCGCCGAGCTCGCGGGCGAGGACCGCGAAGAGCGCCAGCGTCGAGAGCTTGCCGACGATCTCCCCGCCGGCCCGGATCACCGTGTTCCTGGCGGCCCGCCGGCCGGCCTGCTCGGCCGTCCCGGCGCTCATGGGGAGGGCGCGAGCGGGCGGCAGCCGATGCGCCCCCGGTCGAGCGTGCGTCCGTCGCTGGTCACAACGGCATAGTCGGCACGGCCCGGGCGCAGCGTGAGCCGGAGCCCGGCCACCTCGGTGTCGTTGGAGAACGCGAGGGCGGGATCCTGCCGCTCGACGGGGTAGAAGTTCGCGCCGCCCGCCCCGGCGACGATCTGCGTGATCCCGTCGCGCGGAGCGAAGCGCTGGGTGTTGTGGTCGTGGCCGTTGAGCACGAGGGCGGCGTGGCCGCGCAGCGCATCCCAGAGCGGCGCGAGCGCCTCGTCGCCGTACTTGCCCGCCGAGAAGCGCGGCCGGTGCCAGAACGCCAGCCGGCAGTCGCCGCCGCGCCGCACCTGCTCGCGCAGGAAGGCGACCTGGTCGGAGTCGGGCCCGTGCGGCGCCTCGGAGTTCATCGAGAGCATCTGCCAGCCGGCCAGCTCGAAGGCGTAGAACCCGGGCGGTGTGCGGCCCTTCGCGCGCTCCCAGTAGGGCTCGTAGCCCTCCGCCCGCGTCCCCCACTCGTGGTTGCCGGGCGTCGGCTCGGTGACCGCGGCGACCTTCCCGTAGACGGGCTCGTAGCGCTCGGCGAAGTCCTCCGCCCGGCCGTCGGGGTAGACGTCGCCGAGGTAGAGCAGCCGCGCGGGGCGGTCGGCGGCGATGCGCTCGCCCAGCGCGCGCGCCTCGTCGCTGCCCGTGGCGCCGTCGCCCACCGCCCAGACGACGGCCGGCTTCTGCGCCGCGGGCGCCGCGGGCTCCGCCCGCCCGCCGTCGCCGCCGCCGCCGCAGGCGGCCAGGAGCGCGACTGCGAGCGCCGGCGCGACCAGTCGGAGGGATCTCGGGGCGGGCATCGCTCGAGGGACGAGGATACGAGCGGCCACGGATAAGCTCGCAACCGATGGGGATCACTTCGCGCAGGGGCGACCGACGCCGGACGGGGGTGCCTGCGTGACCACGGACGAGCTGCTCGCCGCGCTCGCCGGCGCGGCGG
>JAUJME010000079.1:0-4429 GCA_030447005.1 Solirubrobacteraceae bacterium
CGCAGGTCGCACCACAGCGCGAGCTCGAGGCCGCCGGCCAGGCACCAGCCCGAGACGGCGGCGATGGTCGGCTTGGGCGACGTCAGGCGGGTGAAGCCGAGCGGGCCGCCGGCCGCCTGGAGCCGGGGCTCCATGGTGTCGATCGCCTTGAGGTCGGCGCCGGCGCAGAACGCCACGTCGCCGGCGCCCGTGACGACCAGGACGCGGGCGCCGTCGTCGCGGCAGAAGCGCTCGAAGCCCTCGTGGAGCGCCTCGGCGGTGGGCCCGTCGATCGCGTTGCGGCGCTCCGGCCGGTCGATGGTCAGGAGGGCGGCGCTCCCGGTGCGCTCGTAGCTCACCACGGCACAGACCTCAAGCAGCGCGACCCCGGCGCGGGGGCGCCGGGGTCGTGCGTGCGGATCACGAGGAGGGGATGTCTCGCAGCCGCGATGCTCCCGGCGCGGGCCCTCCCCGGTGTGAAGATCGCGGGAACTACCAGCCGCCGCGCAGGTCGGCCCGCGCGCGGCGCGCCTTCTCGGCGGCCTTGCGGCGCTCCTTGCGCTTGTCGAGCCGGTGCTGGAGGAGGCTCATGACCAGCACGAAGAGGGGGAAGAACGCGATCAGGATGAAGCCCGCGTTGGTGACCACCTTGTCGTTGGTCTCGCCCCACCAGCCCTCGCCGTAGTCGTTGCCGCTGCCCGACTGGGCCAGCGCGACGGGGGCCATGAGGGCGAGGAAGACCGCCGTCGTGAGGGCGGTCGCGAGGGGCCGGCGCATGCGGCGCAGTATAGGCTCCGCGCCCGTGTCGATCCTCGTCGAGCGGCGCCAGGATGGCGTGGCGGTCATCCGCATCGACCGGCCCGAGCGGCGCAACGCGCTCGACTCCGCGGCGCTCGAGGCGTTCGTCGCGGCCCTGCACGAGCTCAGCGGCGACGAGACGCTGCGGGTCCTCGTCCTCTCCACCACCGACCCGCGCGCCTTCTGCGCGGGCGCCGACACCGCCGAGGCGCTCGACCGGCAGGGCGGGATCGCGCGGATGCGGGCGTTCGGGGCGCTCTACGCGGCGCTCGAGGCGGTCCCGGTCCCGGTGATCTGCGTCTGCGCCGGCAACACGCTCGGCGCCGGGGCGGAGCTGGCGGCGGGCTCCGACCTGCGGGTGGGCGGCGACAACCTGGAGATCGGCTGGGTGGGCGCCCGGCTCGGCGTCCCGGTCGGCCCGGCGCGGCTCGTCGGGCTCGTCGGCGCCGCGCGCGCCAAGGAGCTCATCTACACCGGGCGCCGCCTCGACGCGGGCGCCGCCGCGGCGCTCGGGCTGCTCACGCGCGTTGTCACGGCCGCGGAGGCCGAGGCCGCGGCGCTCGAGCTGGCGGCCGAGGTCGCCGCCCATCCGCCCGAGGGGGTCCGGCGGATCAAGGCGCTCTTCCGCGAGCTCGGCGACGACGCGGCGCGGGTCGCGCGCGAGAACGCCGTGCTCGACGAGTTCCAGGCGCACGGCGCCGGGCTCCCCCAGGGGCGGAGCTAGCCTTGACGCGTGGCCGTATGCATCGCTTCAGATCTTTCGAAGGACATGGCCGGAGAGCCCCTGCTCCGGGGCGTCTCCTTCAAGCTCGAGCGGCGTGAGCGGCTGACGCTCTCGGGCCGCAACGGCTCGGGCAAGACGACGCTCCTGCGGATGCTCTCCGGGGAGACGTCGATCGACGGCGGGGAGCTCGTCTTCGCCAAGGGGACGCGGATCGCGCTGCACGACCAGCGCCCGCCGCGCGAGCGCGGGATGAGCCTGCGCGACTACGTCCTGACGGGCTGCGCGGAGCTGCTGGGGATCGAGGCCGAGCTCGCCCGGCTCGAGGAGCGCATGGCCGGCGGCGACCACGAGGAGTCCACGCTCGACGCCTACGCCCGCGCGCAGGGGACCCTCGAGCACGCCGGCGGCTACGGCTGGCGCGACCAGGTGACGAGCAGCCTCCACGGGCTCGGCTTCCGCGACGCAGACCTCGAGCGCGACCTCGGCACGTTCTCGGGCGGCGAGCTCACGCGCGCGTCGCTGGCGCGCGCGCTCGCCGGCGACCCGGATCTCCTCCTGCTCGACGAGCCGACCAACCACCTCGACATCGCCTCGCTCGAATGGCTCGAGCAGCGGCTCCAGACCCTCGACGCCGCCGTCGTCCTCGTCGCCCACGACCGCTGGTTCCTCGAGGCGGTCGGCACCGCGGTGCTCGAGCTCGAGGGCGGCCGGGGGCGCTTCTTCCCCGGCACCTGGCACGCCTGGCGCAAGGAGCAGGCGCAGCGCGAGCTCGCGCTCGGGCGGGCGATCGACAAGCAGCAGGCCGAGATCGCCCGGCTCGAGCGCTTCGTCACCCGCTTCCGCGCGGGCACCCGCGCGCGGCAGGCGCAGGCCCGCCAGAAGCAGCTCGACAAGGTCGAGCGCATCGAGCGGGACGCGCGCGACGGCGAGGCGCTCGGCTTCTCCTTCAAGCCGCCCGAGCGCTCGGGCCGGGTGATCTTCGAGCTCGAGGACGGCACGCTGCGCATCGGCGAGCGCACGCTGCTCGAAGGGGCGGAGCTGTGGCTCGAGCGCGGCGAGCACGTCTCGCTCATCGGCCCGAACGGCTCGGGCAAGACGACGCTCATCTCCGCGCTCACCGGCGAGCGCCCCTTCGACGGCGGCAAGCTGCGCCAGGGCCACAACATCAAGCTCGGCGTCCTCTCCCAGCACGCCGAGAAGCTCGACTCGACCGCGAAGGTGGTCGAGGCCTGCCAGCGCGCCACCGGCCTGACGCCCGGCAAGGCGCGCGCGCTGCTCGGGCGCTTCCTGTTCTCCGGCGAGGCGGCCGAGAAGCCCGTCGACGGCCTCTCGGGCGGCGAGCGCCAGCGGCTCTCGCTGGCCATCCTCGTCCACTCCGGCGCCAACGTCCTGATCCTCGACGAGCCGACGAACCACCTCGACATCGAGAGCCGCGAGGCGCTCGAGGACGCGCTCCAGGCCTTCCAGGGAACGCTGCTCCTGATCACCCACGACCGGGCGCTGCTCGACGCGGTCGGGGCGCGGACGATCTCCTTCGAGGACCGCAGCCTGCGCTCCTACGAGGGCGGCTGGGCGGAGTACCTGCGGGTCCGCGAGGAGCGCGCGGCCGACGAGCGCGCGGCGAAGCAGGCCAAGCCCGCCAAGGCCCCGAAGGGAGCGAAGGCCGCGCCGGCCGCCCGCAACGGCAAGGGCCACGCCGGCGGCGACGGCTCGAAGCCCGCGGCGCCGTCGAAGAACCAGCGCAAGCGCGCCGAGCGCCTGGAGGCCGACATCGAGCGCGCCGAGGCCGAGCTCGCGGCGCTCGAGGAGGAGCTCGCCGACCCCTCCGCCTGGAACGACCCGCGGACGTCGGCCAAGTCGACGCAGCGCCACGAGGCGGCCAAGCAGCGCGTGGAGGCCCTCTACGCGCAGCTCGAGGCCGTCGCCACCTGAGGCTGCGGCGCCCGCAGGCCCGGCGTCCGCGCCCTACCGCCCGCGCCGCACCACCCGCGATCGCGCGAGCTCGCGGCCCGCCGCGTCGAGCGCCCGCACGGCGAAGTACGGCCCGGCCGAGTCCACGAGGACGCTCGTCTCGAACCCGGTCCGCGCCGCCGAGGCCACCGCCGACAGCGCGTCGCGACTCCGGCCGGCGAGGATCTCCCAGCGCGCGATCTCCGTCGCGCCGTTCTGGCTCGCGTAGACCGCGGTGACCCGGTCGTTGCGGGTGACCGCCGCGATCGCCGCCGGAGTGCTCGGGCGCCCGATCCAGGGCAGCCGCGTGGCCCGGTAGTGGTCGTTGGCCGGCGAGATCCGCCCGTCGAAGAGCAGCCGGCCGTCGGCGCTGTACTCCGAGAAGTACCGCTGCGAGCCCCAGCCGATGAAGACGTTGCCGTTGGGCAGGTTCTGGAAGGAGCCCTGATTGGCGGAGAGCAGGTCGCGCGGGTGCTCGTACTCCTTGACGACCCGGACCGTTCGCTCCCGCTCGTCGAGCGCGAGCACGAGCCCGCGCGACCGCTTGCGGACCGGAGGCGCCGAGCTGTTGTCGAAGAGCGAGATCGTCCCGTCCGCGCGGCGCTCGGCGTCGTGCTGCCACGCGAAGCGGGTCTCGCGACTGCCCTCGAACGAGCTCTGCTTGCCCCCGAGGCGCCAGATCAGGCGGCCCGTGCGGCGATCGATCTTGTAGACGGCCCACGTCTGGCGCGCCGACACGAGCAGGTTGCCGTCCGTGTCGGGCACCGCCGAGTTGATGTGGAAGTAGTCGAACGGCAGGTTCGGGCGCTTCCTCGGCCGGTCGTAGCTCTCGGCCAGGCCGACGACCCCGATCGAGTGCCACTCGAACATCACGAGGCCGGTCGGGATGTCGATCTCCTGGATCACCGCGTCCACCACCCGGCCGTCGCTCGACCCGCCCATGGAGGAGAGGTCGCGCGGGATCGGGTTGTAGATGAC
>JAUJME010000079.1:4529-7168 GCA_030447005.1 Solirubrobacteraceae bacterium
CCCGAGGTCCTTCGCGGCCGCGCCGCGGAAGGAGATCTGGGTCTTGTAGGACGCCGTCGGCGTGCCGGGCTGCGGCGAGACCGTGATCGCGGCGGCGGCCGCCGGAGCGGCGGTCGCGAGGAGGGCGCCGAGCGTGGCGGCGAGGAGGAGGGCCGGCTTCGTCATGGCGTGGAGCTTCGCAGCGGCGCCAGACGTCTGGGGCGTCAGCCGGTTCGCCTGCGGACCGCGCGCCGCCCCAGCGGCCGCGGGGCGGAGACGCCGGCGCCGCACCCGGCCGCCTCGCAGCGCCGCAGCCGCGCGAGCTCGGCGCCGAGCGTCCGCCGGACCTCCGCGTAGCGCGGGTCGGCGTGGCGCGAGTTCAGCTCAGCGGGGTCGTGGGCCAGGTCGTAGAGCTCGCGCGCGCCGCCCCGCCAGCGCACGAACAGGTAGCGGCTGGTCCGCAGGGCGAAGTAGGTCCCCACGCGGGTGCGTCGCTGGGCGTAGGTCGCCGCGTCGCGGTCGTTGTCGCCCGCCAGGAGCCCCTCGTGCAGCACGGGGCGGCTCGTGCGCAGGAACGGGTCGCGGGCGAACGGCAGCAGGGAGCGGCCGTCGAGCGGGCGGTCGGCCGCCACCCCCGTCGCCTCGAGCACCGTCGGCGCGAGGTCGACGTTGGCCGCGAGCTCGTCCGAGACGGTCAGGGGCGCGATCCCCGGCCCGCGGACCAGCAGCGGCACGTGCGAGGACGGGTCGTAGGCGAGGTACTTGCCCTTCGGGATGCGGTGCTCGCCCTGGAAGAAGCCGTTGTCGGAGGTGAACAGCACGTAGGTGCTCTCGAGCCGGCCCGCCCGCTCGAGCGCGCCGACGACCGCCTCCACCGCCTCGTCGACCGCGAGCAGCGACTCGCGCCGCGCGCGGAGGTCCTCGACGATCCGCTCGCGGGCGTTCGGCCCGATGCGCGGCAACCTTCGGATGTAGGGCGGCTTGTCGCGCACGTCGGGCTCGTCGAACGCGGGCGACTCGGGCTGGAGCGTCCCGAACAGGCCCGCGTGGCGCGGCGCCGGGCGCAGGTGGGGCAGGGTGGTCGAGCCCGGCTCGGCGACCTCCCCGTGCGGCGCCACGAAGGCGAGCGAGAGGAAGAACGGGTCCTCGTCGCCGCCCGGGCCGTGCGCGTCGATGACCTCGACCGCCCGGTCGCGGAGCACGTCGGTCTGGTAGAGCGCGGGGTCCTCGGTTCGGAAGTCGCCGTAGGTGGTGTCCACGCCGTTCTCGTGGAGCGTGTAGCCCCACATCTGGTAGGTGCTCTTGTCGACGGCGCCGTGCCAGTCCGACCATCCCGGCGGGACGGTCGCCCGGCGCCGCATCCCGTAGCCGTTGAGGTACTTGCCGACGTGGCTCGTGTCGTAGCCCGCCGCCCGCAGCCACACGGGCAGCGTGTGCTCGGCGTCGAGCGCCTCGAAGCCGCCGTCGGGCGGCGTGGTGCTGCGGACGCCGTGGTTGTGGGCGTAGCGGCCGGTCAGGAAGGTCGCGCGCGAGGGGCAGCACAGCGGATAGGAGACGTAGGCGCGCTCGAAGGTCGCTCCGGCGTCCCCGATCAGCGCCCGCGTGCGCGGCATGGCCGCGAGGTCCGCGTAGGTCTGGTCGTCGGTCATGATCACGACGAAGCTGGGCCGCGGCGGGTCCTGCGCGGGGGCGGCGGCGGCGAGGACGCCCGCCGCGCAGGCGGCGAGCAGGCTGGGGAGGACGAGGCGGCGCATCCTGACGACGCCGACACGATAGGCGCGCTCAGCGCGCGGACCGGCGGTGGCCCTGCTTGAGGCCGATCCCCTCGAGCACGTGCGCGACCGTCTCGCAGGCGTCCACCGCCTGCTCGAGGGACTCGAAGATGTCCTTCCAGCGGATGACGATCATCGGGTCGATCCCGTTGACGAAGAGGGACGCCGTCGCGGAGCGCACGAGCCGGTCGCCCTCGTGCTCGAGCCGGTGGATCTCGACGAGGTGGGGGAGGAGGTCGCGCCCGCCGCGCAGCGCGCACAGGGCGTCGGCGACCTGCTCGGAGGCGGCGACGAGGACGAGCGTCATCTGCTGCGCCTGCTCCATGGGCGCCTCGACCCCGTAGAGGACGAGCCGGTCGGCGGCCTCCTCGGCGAAGTCGACGATGTCGTCGAGGGCCGTGGTCAGGGCGTGGGCGTCGGCCGAGTCGAGCGGGCCGCGGCCGTCGCGCTCGGCCACCCGGTGGAGGATGTCGTGGGCGATCCGGTCGCCCTCCTGCTCGCAGAGGAGGATCTCGCGCGCGAGCCCGGCCTGCTCGGGGAACCCGGCGAGCATGTCGCGGGTGAGGAGCGCCGCCCGGCGGACGTTGCGCCCGGACTCCTCGAAGAGCCCGAGCAGCTCTGGGTCGGTCTCCTCCCGCCGGCTGATCACCTGCCGCGACCCTAGGGGGTCAGAGGCCGCCCGGCACGGTGGTTCACAACCGTTTCACAGGCCGTTCACGGAGCGGTAACCGCGGCGCGGGCGGCATGGGCCAGTCTCGCCGCCATGGCAGCGGCACAGCAGATCGACGCGCTCCAGGTCGGCGACCTCGAGGCCCATCCCGCCGCCGGGCTCGCCCGGGCGGCCGGCCGCCCGCTCACGCTCTCCGTCCGCGAGTTCGGCGTCCTCGT
>JAUJME010000080.1 GCA_030447005.1 Solirubrobacteraceae bacterium
CGGACTGCTCGTCGCCCAGCAGGCTGCCCGCGCCGCGCAGCTCGAGGTCGCGCATGGCGACCTTGAAGCCCGCGCCGAGCTCCGTGTAGTCCGAGAGCGCCGCCAGGCGGTTGGCGGCCTCCTCGGTCAGCGCCGCGGCGCTCGGGTAGAGCAGGTAGGCGTAGGCGCGCTCGCGCGACCGGCCGACGCGGCCGCGGATCTGGTAGAGCTGCGACAGGCCGAAGACGTCGGCGCGCTCGACGATCAGCGTGTTGGCCTGCGGGATGTCGATCCCGCTCTCGATGATCGACGTCGAGACCAGCACGTCGGCCTCGCCGCGCAGGAAGCCCATCATCCGCTCCTCGAGCTGCTTCTCGTCCATCTGGCCGTGGGCGACGGTGAACCGCAGCCGCGGGCAGAGCGCCCGCAGGCGCTCGGCGGTCTCGTCGATGTCGTCGACGCGGTTGTGGAGGAAGAAGGCCTGCCCGCTGCGCGCGTGCTCGCGCTCGAGCGCCTGCTTGACGAGCTGCTCGTCGTACTCGCCGACGTAGGTCTTGACGGGCCGGCGGCCCTCGGGCGGCGTCTCGATCACCGAGATGTCGCGCACGCCGGCCATCGACATCTGCAGCGTGCGCGGGATCGGCGTCGCGCTCATCGAGATCACGTCGACCTTGAGCTTGAGCTGGCGCAGGAGGTCCTTCTGCCTGACCCCGAAGCGCTGCTCCTCGTCGACGACGATCAGGCCGAGGTCCTTCGCGCGGACGTCGCGGCTGAGAATGCGGTGGGTGCCGATGAGGATGTCGACCTTGCCCTCGCTGAACGCCTGGATCGAGGCCTTCTGCTCGGCCGGGGGGCGGAAGCGGGAGACGTGCTCGACGGTGAACGGGTAGTCGCGCAGCCGCTCGGCGAACGTGCCGAAGTGCTGCTGGGCGAGGATGGTCGTCGGGACGAGGACGAGCACCTGCTTGCCGGTCTCGGCCGCCTTGAACGCCGCCCGCAGCGCGACCTCGGTCTTGCCGTAGCCGACGTCGCCGCAGATCAGGCGGTCCATCGGGCGCTCCGTCTCCATGTCGGCCTTCACCTGCTCGATCGCCTCGCGCTGGTCGGGCGTCTCGCGGTACGGGAAGTTCGCCTCGAACTCCCGCAGCCAGTCGGAGTCCGGGCCGAAGGAGTGCCCGACGCGCCGGCGGCGCTCCGCGTAGAGGTTGAGCAGCTCGCCGGCCAGCTCCTGCGCGGCGCGGCGGGCGCGGGCCTTCATCGTGTCCCAGCGCGTGCCGCCGAGCTTGGAGAGCGGCGGGTGCGCCCCGCCGGCCCCGACGTAGCGCGAGATCTTCGCGAGCTGCTCGCTGGGGACGAAGACGCGGTCGGAGCCCGCGTACTCGAGGTAGAGGTAGTCGCGGGTGATGCCGGCCACCGTCTTGGTCTCGAAGCCCGCGAACCGCGCGATGCCGTGGTCCTCGTGGACGACGATGTCGCCCGTGCGCAGGTCGGCGAAGGAGCGCAGCGCGCCGCGGCCCCCGCGCGTCGGCCGGGTGGAGGCCTTGCGCCGGTGGATGAGCCGGTGCTCGGGGATCGCGGCGAGCCTCATCTGCGGGGCGATGAACCCGTCGCGCAGCGTGGCCTCGACGAAGTGCAGCAGCGCGCCGTCCTGCTTCTCGGCTCCCCACTGGACCTTCATGCGGCCGAGGTTGTAGGCGGCCCGCTCGCCCGCGCCGGCCTGCGGCCAGGCGACGACGGTGCGATACCCGGAGCGCGTCAGCTTCTCGAGCTCGGGCTCGGCCTCGCGCAGCGAGCGCGAGGCGAAGTCGGCGGCCTGGGCGCGCAGCTGGATCGGCTGGTCGGACTCAAGGCTCGAGAGGCGGACCTGCGCGCGCTCGCCGAGCGCGGCGAGGATCCCGTCCGGCTTGACGTAGAGGTGGTGGGCGTCGGCGTCGTGGAAGGCGACGCAGACGTCGGCCCAGTGGTCGCGCAGGCTCGGCTCGACGTCCTCCTCGGCGGCGATCACCACCTGCGCGGTGTCCGGGAGCAGGTCGAGCAGCTCGCGGAAGTCGCCGACGGGGAGCAGCTCGGCGATGTCGGGCCGCTCGTCGGGGCTCTCGAGCGAGGCGATCTCGGCCAGCTCGCGGTGCTCGGCGGCCAGCTCGGCGGCGGGGGCGATCTCCACCACGTCGGCCTCGCCGAGCGAGCGCTGGGTGAAGGTCGAGAACCAGCGCAGCGACTCGATCTCGTCGTCGAAGAGGTCGACGCGGACCGCCCGGTCCTCCGTCGCCGGGTAGACGTCGAGCAGGCCGCCGCGGACGGCGAACTGGCCGCGGTCCTCGACCTGGTCGACGCGCTCGTAGCCCGCGGCGACGAGGTCGGCGGCACACTCGTCGAGGTCGAGCAGCTCGCCCTTGCGCAGGACGAAGCCGTGGGGGCGCAGCGCCGGGTCCGGCACCTTCTCCGACAGAGCGACGGCGGAGATGACCACCACCGGGGCCTCGCCGCTCGCGTCGTCGAGCAGGCTGTCGAGCGCGGCGACGCGGAGCCCGACCAGGTGGGGCGGCGGGGTGAGGTGGGACTCGTAGGCGACGCCGCGGCTCGGGTAGAAGCGCACGGCGCGCGGCTTGAGCCACGCGCGGAGATCCTGGGCGAGGTCGCGCGCACCCCGGTCATCCCCCGCCACGACCAGCGTGGCGACGCGCGGATCGCGCTCGGCGAGCGCGGCGAGGACGAAGGGCCGCAGCGACTGCGAGACGAACGCGCGGCCGCCCTCGCCGGCGAGCTTCGCGGCGGCGGGATCGTGGTCGAACTGGGTGAGGAGCGGGCGCAGTGACATGGGTCTGAGGCACGCCGAACGGCCGCGCGAAACCGCGCGGCGGGGTGCCCATCGAGTCTACGACGCGGGACTCAGGGGAGGATGCGCAGGAGGCGCCCGTTCTCGGACGCGTAGAGACGATGGCGCACGAGCGCGAGGGTCGCGGGAGCGCGACGGACCAGGGTCCGCGTGCGCCCGGTGCGCAGGGAGCGGATCCGGATCACGGGCCGGTAGCCGATCGCCTGTGGCCGCCTCTCGGTCCAGGCGACGATGCGATCGTCGAGGACGACGTTCGCGCACTCGAGCCGGCCGCACTCGCGGATGGTCTGCGGGCGCTTGCCGCAGCGCTGCAGGACCAGCCGCCCTACCGGCTCGGCCTCGTCGGTGTACGTGGCCTACCGCGCGCGGCGCGCCAGGATGTTGAGCCGGACGTAGTCGAGCCCGTCGCCGGCGAGCTCCGCCGCGACGGCCTCGGCGAACGGCGCCCGCTCGGCCGGCTCGAGGCGCTCGAGGTGGGCGCCGAGGACGACAGTCGCGAGGTACTCGGCGAGATCGTCCGGCTCGACGCGGACGCGCTGCGGCCAGCACCAGACGTCCGTGAAGCCGAGGCGGCGCAGCCGCGCCTCCGTCTCGGCCGGCGAGGCGAAGTGCCATGGCCCGCGCCATCCCGCGAGCGCCGGGTGCCCGACGCGGCCGATCGCCGCGCGGACCGCCGCGATGTTCCCCTCGCCCCCGCACTGGGCGACGAGCCGGCCCCCGGGCGCGAGCGCCGCGTGCAGGCGGGCGAAGAGCCGGTCGTGGTCGGCGATCCAGTGGAAGGTGGCGGTGGAGAGGATCGCGTCGGCGGGCGGGTCGAGCTCGAGCTCGAGCAGGTCGGCGACGCGGACCTCGACGCGCTCGTCCGGCATCGTGGCCCGCGCCTGATCGACCATGGACGGCGAGCCGTCGACCGCGACGACCTGTCCGGCCGGGAGCCGCTCGAGCAGTGCGGCGGTCACCCGGCCGCTGCCGCACCCCGCGTCGAGCACCCGCTCGTCGCCGCGGAGCACGAGCCGGTCGAGCACCTCGCGCCCCATCGCCTCCAGCGGAGCGGAGACCCGCTCGTAGGAGGTCGCGTTCCAGTCGCGGAGAGGCATACGGGCCGTACGCTATGGCACACGGTCCTTGCCGAGCACGACGACGATGGCGGCGCGGAAGGCGAAGGGCGCCGCGGGATCGCCCGCCAGAGGGCGCACGTCGGCGATGCCCAGTCTCTGCGCCACCACCGCGGCCCGGGGCCCCGCGGCCGGGGCGTACAGGACGCGGCTCCGGGCGGTGGCGAGCTCCGGCCGGCCGACCGCTCCCATCGCGCTCCCGCCCCCGGCGGCCCGGTGCACCTTCGCGATCTCGCTCACGGGCGCGCTGCCACCCGTCGCGTCGACCACGGTCACCGGGAACCGGCCCTCTCCGAACCGGACGGCGGACTCGCGCGCCCGGCGCTCGCTGACGCCATGGGGCAGCACCGCCGCGAACACCCCGCCGCGAATCCCGAACCCCACCCCGGTACCCGTCTCGCTCAGGACGAGCTCGCCGGCCGCGGCCGGCTCCTTGGCCCGCGGAGCGACCCCGAGCAGGAGCTGCCGCCCGGCGAAGGACACGAAGTCCCACGCGCCACGGCGGGCCGCGCCCGGGTCGAAGCACGCCGAGCCCAGCGCCCGGCCGGTGCGCATGGCCACGAGGCAGAGCGCCTGCCGGGGGACCGGCGTGGGGTCGGGGGCGCCCGGCGCGCACCGCCGCTCGCCCGCCGCGCCGGAGAGCGGCACCGCCAGGATCACGATTCCCTCGTCGACACCGACCGCGCGGATGCCCTCGACGTGGACGCGCTCGGCATCGAGGTCGCGGATCACCGCCTCGGCCTCCGGTGGCAGCTCGGCACGCGGCCCGGGAGGCACGAGCTCCTCGAGGCTCTCGGGGACCGGCTGCCGCGTGCCGTGGAGCGGGGGCGGCGGCGCCGAGCAGTCGATCCGCTGCGGCGGCCCCTGCTCGCCGGGGCGGAGCATCGTGACGTCGAGGGGCGCTCCGGCACGTGCGCCCGGCACGGTCACCGCGTAGAGGTTCTCGACCACGCCCGCCCGCTCGGGGCCCCGTCCGGCGTCGACCGTGACCCGCTCGACGCCGTCGGGGGCGAGCCCGATCACGGTCGGCGGCTCGGCATTGCCGGGCGCGAGCGTGACGGCGCGGCCGGCGCGGATCTGCTCGAGCGTGAAGCAGCCGACCTCGAAGCGCGGGGCACCGGAGACGAGGCAGGCTCCCGGCCCGTCGTCCTTGCCGGACCGCTCCTCCCCGTCGCACGCCTCGTCGGTCTGGACCCCGGAGCTCGGGACGACGTAGACCTCCGGGCCCGGGCGGTCGACGCCGGGCCGGCGAACGTCGCCGGAGCGCAAGCCGGTCACGGGCAGCCACGACAGGTCCGACTCGCGGCGGGCCGCATCGTCGTCGAACGGCGCGAACTCGGGGAGTGCGTCGAGAGGGGTCTGCGGACGCCGCAGGAGGCCGAGCGTCTCCCCGACCTCGCGCGGCACCGCGCGCGCCGGCGGCCGGGACGGCACCGAGCACGAAGCCGCCGCGACCGGCGCCTCGAGGACCACGCGAGCGGCCCCCGCCGGCGCGACGCCGGTGAGCCGCTCGCCGCCGTCCGGCGCCCCGTCCAGGCGAACGGCGGCGAAGAGCACGACGGACACGAGCCCCGCGACGGGGACGAGCGCGAGAACCGGCCTGCCGAGCCGGCGCAGCCGCGGCCGCCGCCGCGTTCGCGCCCCGGCCACCCGCCGCCGCGCGGCGCCGGTCAGCTCGGCCTCGAGGTCGGCGAAGAAGTCGGTCATGGCCGGGGTTCCTCCATGCGGGCGCGCAGGCCGGCGAGGCCGCGCGAGACGCGTTTGCGGATCACGGATTCGGACGTCCGGGCGGCGAGGGCGATCTCCCCGTAGTCGCGCTCGTCGAGCACGCGGGCGCGGACCGCGTCGCGCTGGTCGGGCGGGAGGCGCTCGAGCACCGCGGCGGCGTCCTCGTCGGCCGCCGCCTCGACCTGGGCCAGCGCCGCGTCGTCGAGCACGACGGGCTCCATCCCGAGGCGGCGGCGGGCGCGGTCGTCGACGCTGCCGCGCCGGTGCGCCGCCGCGAGCTGGTGGCGGGCGATCCCGTAGAGCCAGGCGACCGCGGGCCCGCGCGCGGCGTCGAAGCGGGCGCAGCCGTCGAGCGCGGCGGCGAACGTCTCCGCCGTCAGATCGGCCGCGAGCTCGGGCTCCCGGGTGCGGCGCAGGAAGTACCCGGCGAGCGGCCGGGCGTGGCGGCGGTAGAACAGCGCGAAGGCGTCCGGCTCCGCCGCGGCGGCGGCGAGGAGCTGCTCGTCGGTGCGGGGGTCTGCGCCCATCGCCCCCACTTGTCGCAGGCCGGCGGAGTTGTGACCAGCCCTAGCCCGGCAGCCCCCCGTCGAGCACGATCCGCTCGGCCGTGTCGGCGGCGCGGGCGACCAGGTCGCCGACCTCGGCGGCCGGCTGGCGCCACCGCCCGAGGACGTGGGCGGCGACGATGTCGGGGTCGGTCGAGTCGGGGCGCCCGACGCCGATCCGGACCCGGTGGAAGTCCGGCCCGCCGAGCTCGCGCTTGAGCGACTTCAGCCCGTTGTGGCCAGCGAGGCCGCCGCCGAGCCGGGCGCGGATCTCGCCGAAGGGCAGGTCGATCTCGTCGTGGAGGACGAGCAGCCGGTCGAGCTCGACCCCCAGCGCGCCGCGCGCCGGGCCGGCCGAGCGCCCCGCCTCGTTCATGTAGGTCTGCGGCTTGAGCACCGCCACCCGCGGGCCGCCCGGGCCGGTGCGGCCCTCGACGATCTCGCCCGCGTACTTCCGGCGCCACCCGCCGAGCTCCCATCTGCGGGCGAGCTCCTCGGCGACGAGGAAGCCGACGTTGTGAGGCGTCTGCGCGTAGCGGGAGCCCGGGTTGCCGAGCCCGACGAGCAGCCAGTCGTGCGGCGAGGGAGCCCCCTTGAAGAGCTTACGCAGCGTCGGGGGAGTCGCCGGGGTCGGCGGCGCCCTCGGCGGCCTCGTCGCCCGTGTCGCCCGCGGCCTTGCCGGCCTCGATCTCGCCCTCCTCGCCGATGATGGCGGTCTCGGTCTCGATCTCGTCCTCCGTCGGCTCGAGCGTCGGCGGAGTGATCGTCGCGATGACCGTCTCGTCGAGGTCGTCGAGCAGCGTGACGCCCTGCGGCGGGGTCACGACGGAGAGCGTCAGCGTCTCGTTCATCGCCATCCCGGAGACGTCGTGGGTGATCACGTCGGGCAGGTCGCCGGGCAGCGCCTCGATGTTGA
>JAUJME010000010.1 GCA_030447005.1 Solirubrobacteraceae bacterium
CGGAGCGCGGCACCCAGTCCAGCGCGCGCAGCTCGTCGATGATCGCGCCCTTGATGCGCGTGATGGCGTACGTCTCGAACTTGATCTCGCGCTCGAGGTCGAAGCGCTCGATCGCGTTGATGAGGCCGATGAGGCCGTAGGAGATGAGGTCGGCCTCCTCGACGTGCGCCGGCAGGCCGCTCGACATGCGGCCGGCGACGTACTTGACCAGCGGGGAGTAGGCGACGACGAGCTGCTCTCGGGCGCGTGCGGAGTTCGACCCCTTGTAGCGGCGCCACAGGTCCTTGAGCTCGATGGCTTTGACGTTCGTCTCCATTACGCCCGCGGGTGGCTTCGCGCGTAGGCCGATCGCAGTCGCGCGGACTCTACACGGGTGTAGATCTGGGTGGTGCTGATCGAGGCGTGGCCCAGGAGCTCCTGGATCGCCCGCAGATCGGCCCCGCCCTCGAGCAGGTGGGTGGCGAAGGAGTGGCGCAGCGCGTGCGGGTGCACGGCGCCCTGGGCGGCGGCGTGCCGCGTCCACACGCGCAGGCGGCGCCGGACGTCGGAGGTCGACAGGCGCCGGCCGGACTTCGAGAGGAAGAGCGCCGGCTCCGCCGCCCCCTCGCCGGAGGCCTCGAGCGCCCGCCGGCTGCGCTCGAGGTAGCGCGACACGGCGCGCAGCGCCGGCTCCCCGACCGGGACGAAGCGCGTCTTCGATCCCTTCCCCTCGACCCGGATCTGCTCGGCGTCGAAGTCGACGGCGCCCGTGTCGAGGTTGACGAGCTCCTCGGCGCGCAGGCCGCAGGCGTAGGCGAGCTCGAAGAGCGCGCGGTCGCGCAGCTCGAGCGGCGTGGTCGCCGGGATGCGGTCGAGCAGCGCGGCGACCTCCTCCGGGCGCAGGACGTCGGGCAGCGAGCGGCCCTGCTTGGGCGAGGGCATCAGGTCGGCCGGGTTGGCGCGCAGCTCGCCGTGCTCGACCAGCGTGCGGAAGAAGGCGCGCAGCGAGGCGAGGCGGCGGGCGAGCGTGGCCGGCGCGGCGCCCTGCTCGGACTGCGCGGCGGCGTAGCGGCGCAGGACGGGATAGCCGACCTGGGCGGGCGCGAGGCCCAGGCCGGTCGCCCAGCGGGCGAACGCCTCGAGGTCGGCGCCGTAGGCCTGCCGCGTGCGCTCGGCGGCGCCGCGGGTGCGGAGGTCTGAGTCGAAGCGCGTAAGGGCGCGCCGCCACGGCTCGGTAAAGTTCGTTTCGCCCGGCCCGACTTCGCTGGCGCTCGTCGTCTGGGCGACGTCACGCCCGGGCCCGCCGCCCATGGCCACGTTCTTCATCGACACCGACACGGGTCAGGTCGCCACTCGCCGCCAGCTCGACGAGGCCGGCGTGGTGCCCTCCGACGAGGAGCCCCGGCGGCCGTGGTTCCGCATCCAGGGCACCGACGACGCGACCACCATGTGGTACGCGGTGATGCGCAAGGAGACGAAGGGCGTGTTCATCGGCTCGCTCTGTCTTCGCCACACCGACCACCACGCCCTGCTGCTGCAACAGGGATGGCAGGAGGTCGACGTGGCGGAGATCCAGGCCTTCGCGGCCTGACCGCGCCCGCCTCGTTCTAGGAGATGTAGATCGGCGCGCCCACCGGCACCTCGTCGTAGAGGTCGATGACCTCGGCGACGCGCATGCGGATGCAGCCGCGGGACGCGTTCGAACCGATCGAGCCCTCGTCGGCGGTGCCGTGGATGCCCACGCCGTCGTAGACGCCCAGCCAGCGGGCCTTGAGCGGGTTCTCGGGCACCCCGCCCGGGATGATGCGGCCGGCCAGCTTGCCCGCCCACGGCCTGTTCGGGACGTTCCAGGCGGGGTTGACCGCCTTGTTCTGGATGCTGTAGAGGCCGCTCGGGGTCTCCGCCCCCGCCTTGCCGAGGGCGATCCGGTAGCTCTTGGCCGGCTCGAGGTTCTTGTAGAGCGTCAATTTGAAGTTGACGCGATCGACCATCAGGAAGGCCGGGTACTTCTTGGCGACCTCGCCCGTGGAGACCTTCGGCCGGACCGTCCTCGTGCGGACCCGCACGGTGCGCGAACCGTCCGTCGACAGCAGCGCCGAGTCGACGTCGCGGCGCAGCGCAACCGCCCTGACCTCGATCCCGTTCTTCGACGGCTTGCGGTCGATCCGGCCGCCGGCGAAGGAGACGTCGGCGTCGACGGCCGGGCGGTCGATCGTCGTCGTCACGCGCTTGACCAGGCGGCGGATGGCCGCCTTGGAGTAGGTGATGTCGACCGGGACGTCGGCGTCGACGCGGCCACCGCGGAGGTCGCGGACGGCGCGGGTGATCAGGTTGCCCGCGCGCGAGCGGGCCAGCGCCCGGTCGACGGAGCCGTCGAGGTCGATGCCGACCTGGGCCTGGCGCGGCGTCAGGCGGAAGGTGCGGCCCTTGTGGCGGACCTCCACGGGCTCCTGCAGCGGCGCCAGCAGCGCGCTCTCCAGGCGGGCGCGGGCCTGGCCGGTCTCCATGCCGCCGACGTCGACCCCCGAGACCGTCACGCCCTCCGCGATGCGCTGCGCGCGGCCCGAGTCGTAGGCGTAGACGCCCCCGGCTCCGGCGAGCAGGACGAGGAGGAAGAGGGCGGTGAGGACGAAGGAGCGGGAGCGCACGGCGGACAGGCGGAAAGGCGAGAAGGAGAATGTACGAAGACGTCGACGCAGGGACTACCCCTGCAACCCGAATGGCATGACGCTGTGCGCGCCCGAACCACCTCCGGATGCCCGCCCGGTCAGCGGCTGGCGCGTTCGCGCTCGGCGGCGGCCGCCGGCTCCGGCCGCCGCCGGACGTTCGACGAGTAGCGCAGGAACTCCTCGACCTCTCGCTCGTAGCGGTAGGGCTCGCTCGCCGAGCTGCGCAGGTGGCCGACCCGGAAGTGCTCGGCCAGCTTGACCACCGCCTCCCGCGTCGTGTAGCGCAGGGCGTAGCCCGAGGCCTTCAGCTTGCGGTTGTCGACGCCGCGGCCGAAGCGCAGCTGCTGGAGCATCTCGTCGGGCACCCGCAGGCCGAGGCGGCGCAGGGGCGCGAGCGCGAGGCCCGTCCCCCACGGCGGCAGGACTCCGACGAGCGGCTTGCCGAGCAGCGAGGCGACCTCCGAGAGGACGAGCACGCCGTCGCCCGCCGCGTTGTAGACGCCGTCGAGCTCCTCGCGGGCGGCGTGGTGGAGGACGCCGACGATGTCGTCCTCGTGGATGAACTGATAGCGGGGGTCGAAGCCGAGGATGGACGGGATCGCCGGCAGCGCGAAGAGCTGGGTGTGCGAGGTCCGGATCCCGGACCCCAGGCCGTTGACGAACCGCAACACGGTGACCGTCACGTCGCGATTGCGCTGGCCGAAGCCGCGCACCGCGTTCTCGGCCTCGACGATGTCGCGCTCGATCCGCGTGCGCGGCGGGTGGGGGCGCTGCATCCGCTCCGAGAAGAAGGCCGGGTCGTCCTGCTCGGAGCCGTAGTAGTGCGCCGAGGACTTGAAGACCACCTTGCGCACGGGCGAGTCGGGCCCCGAGCACGCGGCGAGGATGTTCATCGTCCCGATCACGTTGTTCTCGTGGGCCTCGCGCGACGACGCCGCGGCCGAGTCCACGACGAGCCGGGTGTCGATCACCGTGTCGATCTCGGCGGCGGTGACGATCCGCCGCAGCAGCGCGTGCTGGGCGCCGACGCGGACGTACTCCGTGCGGTCGAGCTCGCAGGTCGGCTCACGCGGGCTGACGCCGATGACCGTCTCGACGCTCGGGTCCGCCTCGAGCGCCTGCGCGAGGCGGCCGCCCCAGTGGGTCGAGAGCCCGGTGATGAGGATCCGCTTCGAGTTCACCTAGAACCACACCGACTTGCGCTTGGCGAGCATGTCGACGAGCTCCTCCTGGATCCGCGCGCGGATCTCCTCGGCGACCGTCTGCACGAGGCCGCGGTCCTCCCACGGCTCGTCGCCCCACTGGTCGGTGGGGACCGGCTCGAGGAAGCGGATGCGGAACTTGGCGGGCAGGAAGCCGAACATGCCGGGGATCCCGAAGTGCGGGAAGGTCGGGGTCAGCGGCGTGTAGAGCAGGCCGGTGATCCGCGCGAGCGGGAGCTGGGCGAAGGCGGGGACGGCCTCCTCGGCGCCCACCACGGCGACCGGGACGATCGGGACGCCGGCGCGCATCGCCGCCTCGACGAACCCGCCGCGACCGAAGCGGCGCAGCTTGTAGCGGTCCTTGTAGAGCTTCTCGGTGCCCTTGCGGCCCTCGGGGAAGACGAGCACGAGCTGGCGCTCGTCGTGGAGCAGGCGCTGGACGTTGGCCGGGTGCGCGGGGACGCCGCCGATCTTCGAGACGAGCATCGAGAAGCCGGGGAAGCCGCGGAACCAGTGCTCGACGGTGAGGTGCAGCGGCCGCGGGCGCGGGTGCTCCTCGGTGATCGCCTTCATGATCATCGCCGCGTCGGGCGGCAGGGCGCCCGAGTGGTTGGAGACCAGCAGGGCGCCGTCGACGGACGGGACGTTCTCGATCCCCTCGACGTCGCAGCGGAACCAGTAGTGGTAGAGGAACTCATAGACCGTCCGGTCCATGAAGCCCGAGACGCGCTCCGAGCGCCCCCAGTCGGTGACCTGGCGCTCGGGCTCGATGGCCGGCAGGTGCGCGCGCATGTCGCCGGCCGGGTGCGCCGGCGTGGCCGGGAGCTGCGGCCGGCTCATGCGGCGGTGCAGGGCGGGCGGCTGGCGGCGAGGACGGGCGCGAGGCGCTCGGCGAGCTCGGCCCAGTCCTCCGCGCACACGACGTCCTCCTCCTCGCAGACGTCGCGGTTCCACGGGTGCGACAGCGTGGCCGCGACGATACCCGCGTCGACCGCCCGCGCGAGGTTGGCCGGCGAGTCGTCGATGAGGAGGTCGATGCCGATCTCCGTGCAGCGCGAGACCTTGTCGAAGGAGCAGTAGAGCTCGTCGTAGGGCAGCCCGATGGCCTCCAGCCACCGCGTGGTGGCGTCGTGCGCCTCGACGGCCCGGTGGGAGGTGATGTGGATGAAGTGGCCGGCCTCGTGCCACGCGCGGACCGTCTCCACGGCGCCCGGGTAGGGCTCGGCGCGCAGGATCGCCTCCTCGCGGTGTGTCTCGGCGATGCAGGCCTTGACCTGCTCGGGGCGCAGTGTCGCGATCCCCCACGTCACCTGGTTCTCGTAGGGCAGCTCGACGCCGAACCGGCGCTTGGCCGCGGCGGCGAACTGGGCCCAGTAGTGGTGCAGGGTCGAATCGATGTCGATCGCGATGCGCATCGGAGCTCGGATACCGTAACGCCATGCCCTCCGTACGACGGCAGATCATCGCGGGCGTGCAGAACGGCCTGATCCGCCCCGGCGCCGACGCGACCTACGCCGACGGCGACGACGACGCCTGGATGCGCGTCGACTGGCCCTCGATCACCTTCCAGGCCGAGATCCTGGGCGGCCGGGTCAACTACGTCGATACGGGCGGCGGCAGCGGGGAGGAGGGCCGGCCGGTGCTGCTGTTGATCCACGGGCTGGGCGGCACCTGGCAGAACTGGCTGCTCAACATCCCGCCGTTCATCGACACCCACCGCGTCGTCGCGCTCGACCTGCCCGGGTTCGGGCTCTCCGAGATGCCCGCCGAGGGCATCTCCATCCGCGGCTACGCGAAGGTCGTCGACGCGCTCTGCGACCACCTCGGGGTCGAGACCTCGGTGGTGGTCGGCAACTCGATGGGCGGCTTCATCGGCGCCGAGCTCGGCCTCTCGTTCTCCACCCGCGTGGAGAAGCTCGTCCTCGTCTCGGCCGCCGGGCTGTCGATCGAGGACCAGCGCCGGGAGCCGCTGCTGAGCCTCGCGCGCGCCGCCGCGCCGGCCAACCGCTACCTCTTCGCCCACCGCCGCGACCTGTTCGTCCGCCGCCCGCGCCTGCGGCGGGCCGCCCTCCAGGGCGTGGTCCGCTACCCCGAGAAGCTCTCGCCGCCGCTGACCTGGGAGCTCCTGCAGGGGCAGGGGAAGCCCGGGTTCGTCGCCGCGCTCGACGCGCTGATGAGCTACTCGTTCCGCGAGCGGCTCGACCAGATCGAGGCGCCGGTGCTGATCGTGTGGGGGCGCAACGACATGCTCGTCCCGGTCGACGACGCGGCGCACTTCGAGCGCCTGATCGGCGAGAACGCCCACAAGGTGATCTTCGACGACACGGGGCACGCGCCGATGATCGAGCGCCCGACGCGCTTCAACGACCTGCTGCGCGGCTTCCTGGCCGGCGAGCTCTCGCCGGAGGCCGGCGTGACCGGCGTCCAGACGGCCTAGGCGACGGGGTCGCCGGCCGAGGTGCGCTCGAGCGGCAGGAACGTGGCCACCCGGTTGCGCCCGGCCCGCTTCGCGTCGTAGAGCGCCACGTCGGCGCTGGCCAGGAGCGTCTCGGCGTCCGGGGCAGGGACCCCGAGCTGGGCGACACCCGCACTCGCCGTCACGCCGGGGATCTCGGCTTCGACGCGCGCGCGGATGCGCTCGGCGACCACGGCGGCCTCCGCGGCGTCGGTGTCGGGCAGAAGGACCGCGAACTCGTCGCCGCCCACGCGGAACGGGACGTCGCCCGTGCGGCCTGAGAGCAGGACGCCGCCGAACTGGGCGAGCAGCGCATCGCCCCTGCGGTGGCCGTGCGTGTCGTTGACCTGCTTGAAGTGGTCGAGATCCACGAGGAGGAGCGCCAGCCGGTGATCGCGGCGCTGGGCGACGGCGACCATCCGGCGCATCTCCTCGTGGAAGGCCCGGTGATTGCCCACCCCGCTGAGCGCGTCGCGGCTCGACTGGTTGATCGCCTTGGAGTGGCGGGCGGTCAGCGAGCGGCCGCCGACCAGGAAGAAGAGCGGGAGGCCGAGCGGGACACCGAGGACCAGCGTCGCAAGGAGGATCCAGCGGATGTCGGCGAGCTGGCGGGCGAGGGCGCCGGGCTCTGAGACCACGACGAGCGCGTGTCGCCGGCCCGCGAGCTCGAGCGGCACCGCGTAGAGGCCGTCGTGGTCGGTCGAGCGGGGGTCTTGGCCGCCGAAGGAGTCGCCGCCGGCGAGGACCGCGTCGACGATGGCCCGCCGGCCATGGGGCAGCACCGCGCCGCCGGGCGAGGCTCCGTGCCCGGCCTGATGGCCCGTGCCGTGTGCCGGCTTCCCGCCGTCCATCTTCATGGCGCCGTTCGGCCGGTGGCGCGCGCCGACGGCGACCACGCGCGCATCGGGACCGACGACCGCGACCTCCCGGCTGCCGGGCCGCGAGGCGATGTGGCCCAGGAGCTCCCGGACGGGCGCCCAGCGATCGCCGGTCGCCTCGTTGTAGAGGCCTTCGAGCACCCGGCCATCGGACCGGTAGCCCGCCGTCGTCTGCTCGACCACGCGGTTCGTCAGCGCGTGTGCCGCAAGGAGGTACTGCGCGAGGCCGATCACCGCGGTCGTCACGAGCAGGGTCACCGTGAGCCGCAGGCCGAAGCCCGGCCGCCGGCGGCGCGTGTACGGGGAGCGGCCTCGGACGATCCGATCGGCCTGGTCGGGGGGCGGGGTGGCGGACATGGGGTCGGCCCTGGCACACGCCGGGCACCCCCCTCATCGGCCGATGCGCCAGGAACTTGAGCGACGGTCCGGCTCAGCCGGTGACGGCGCCCTCGGCGGCGCTCGAGACGAGCCTGGCGTACTTGGCGAGCACGCCGGTCGCGTACTTGGGCGGCGGCGGCCGGTAGGCGGCCACGCGGCGGGCGATCTCCTCGTCGGAGAGCGCGACGTCGAGCCGGCGGGCCTCGACGTCGAAGGTGATCCGGTCGCCCTCCGCGACGGCGGCGATCGGCCCGCCGTGGAGCGCCTCGGGTGCCACGTGGCCGGCCATGAAGCCGTGGGTGGCGCCGCTGAAGCGCCCGTCGGTGAGCAGCGCCACCTCGCTCGAGAGCCCCTCCCCCACGAGCGCGGCGGTCACCGCGAGCATCTCGCGCATCCCCGGCCCGCCCGCCGGCCCCTCGTTGCGGATGACGATCACGTCGCCGGCCTCGATCGCGCCGCCGGTCACCGCCGCCATCGCGTCCTCCTCGGACTCGAAGACGCGCGCCGGGCCCTCGTGGTGGGTCCGCGTGTGGCCCGAGAGCTTGACCACCGAGCCCTCCGGGGCGAGGTTGCCGCGCAGGATGGCCAGCCCGCCGGTGGGCTTGATCGGGTCGTCGAGCGGCCGGACGACGGGCGGCGCCGCGGGGTCCTCGACCGCCGCGCGGGCGTGCTCGCCGACCGTGCGGCCGGTGACCGTCGGGGCGTCCTCGTGCAGGAGGCCGGCCTCCGCGAGGCGCTTGGCGACCACGGGCACGCCGCCCGCGGCGTAGAGGTCGACCGCGACGTAGCGCCCGCCCGGCTTGAGGTCGCACAGCAGCGGCGTGCGCGAGGCGATGCGGTCGAAGTCGTCGATGTCGAGCGCGACGCCGGCCTCCCGCGCGACCGCCAGCAGGTGGAGCACGGCGTTGGTCGAGCCGCCCGAGGCGGCCACCGCCGCGATCGCGTTCTCGAGCGACTCGCGGGTTATCAGGTCGCTCGGGCGCTGGCCGCGCGCGAGGACGTCCATCACCAGCCGGCCGACGCCCACCGCGACCTCGGCCTTGGAGGCGTTCTCGGCCGGCACCATGCTCGAGCCCATCGGGGAGATCCCCATCACCTCGAAGGCCATCGCCATCGTGTTGGCGGTGAACTGGCCGCCGCAGGCGCCCGCGCCGGGCGAGGCGGCCTGCTCGACCTCCGTGAGCTCCTCGCGGGTGATCCGGCCGGCCGCATGCGCGCCGACCGCCTCGAAGACCTCCTGGATCGTGATGTCGCGGCCCCGGTGGTGGCCCGGCGCGATCGAGCCGCCGTAGAGCATCACGCTCGGGACGTCGAGCCGGGCGAGGGCCATGACGACGCCGGGGATCGTCTTGTCGCACCCCGACAGCCCGACGACCGCGTCGAACAGGTGCCCGCGGGTGACGAGCTCGATCGAGTCGGCGATCACCTCGCGCGAGACGAGGCTCGTGCGCATGCCGCTCGTCCCCATGGTGATTCCGTCGGAGATCGCGACGGTGTTGAACTCCATCGGCGTCCCGCCCGCCTCGCGGATGCCCTCCTTGACCTTGGCGGCCAGCGCGCGGAGGTGGAAGTTGCAGGGCATCGTCTCGATCCAGGTCGAGGCGACGCCGACGATCGGCCTGGCCATCGCCTCGGCGTCGAAGCCGATGCCGTGGAGGTAGGAGCGCGCGGCGGCCCGCTCGGGACCTTCGGTGAGCGCGCGCGAGTTGTGCTTCGGGTCCAGACGCCCGTTGGAGGAACCGGTCATGTGCCGGCCAAGGCTACGGGGCGGGGACGCTGCCGCCGCCGGAGCCGCCGCCCGCGGTGGTGCGGCGCTGCTCGCGCGCGAGGCGCTCGCGCTCCCACTGGTTCAGGCGCCAGAGGTCGCGGGAGACCTGCCGCGGGTCGACCTGGCGGCCGGGGAGGTGCATGTTGGCCGCGGAGATCAGCCGGGTCTCGTCGGCCTTGAGGGCCATCCACTTCGCGAGGACGTCGTCGGAGTCCGGCAGGCGGGTCGAGCCGTAGGGGCGCGTCTCGTCGGGGAACTCGACGCAGTACTCGTTGAGCAGCTGCCGGGTCTGCGGCAGGTAGGCCACGATCGGCTTGTGGGGATAGATCAGGTACGCGTACGGCACCCCGCCGAAGTCCTGCCCCGCCTCCGGGCCGCCGGCCTGGGCGCCCCACACCCGCAGGAAGCCGAGGTCGCGGTACATCCCCCACTCCTCGTCGTTGACGCAGGAGCGCAGCAGCTCGCGCGCGCGCTGCTCGGCGCGGCGCTCGCGGCCGGGGTCATAGCCCGGAGCGCCCTGGGCGCGGCGGCGGCGGCGCTCGCGGCGCGCGTCGAGCCGGCGGTCCAGCCACGGCAGCGAGACCTCCCAGAGCAGCGCGATCACCACGATGGCGGTGGCGACCAGCGCGACGGTCATCGGGCGACCAGACCCCTAGCGCGCCCCGCCGGCGGCGCGCGGGAAGAAGATGACCCGGGCGGTGCCCGGCGGGATCTGCTCGAAGGACTGGACCATCTGCGCCTCGCGGCGGCCCGTCTCCGAGGTGGTCGGCACCGCGGCCCACATCCCGCCGTCGAGCTGGCGGCGGAACTCCTCGACGAGGGCCTCGTGCTCCTCGGGCACCTCGACGTCGCCCTCGGCGATGAGCTGTTCGCCGTAGCCCGGGCGCATGCGGAGAAACCTCATCGGCCGATTATGCCACGGGGGCGCGTTCGCCAATCGCGGTCCTCGGCGCCATCTCCGCGGCGGCGGCGAGGCTGCCGCCGCGGGCGGCGATCCCGAGCGCGTCGACCGGCCCGGCGCCCCGCCCGATCCCCCGCAGCCCGTCGCGCACCGCCTCGGAGGCGACCTCCCGCGCCGCCCGGGCCGCCTCGAGCGGCGCGTAGCCGAGGGCGAGGTGGGCCGCCAGCGCGGAGGCGTGGGTGCAGCCCGACCCGTGGGCGGCGCCGTCGGCGTGGCGCTCGCCGGGGATCTCCGTGACGGTCTCGCCGTCGTAGAAGACGTCGACGATCTCCTCGCGGTGACCGCCCGTGACCACCACGTTGGCCGGGCCGAGGGCGTGCAGCGCGCGGGCGAGCGCGCCGGCGTCGCCGGGGTCCACGCCGTCGCCGGCGAGGACGCGCGCCTCGAGGAGGTTCGGCGTGATCACCGTCGCGCGCGGCAGCAGCAGCTTGATGACCGCCATGCGCGCGGCGTCGTCGAGCAGCACGGCGCCCGACTCCGCCACCATCACCGGGTCGACCACGAGCGGCGTCCCGGCCGGCAGCCGGTCGAACGCCCGGGCCACCGCGGCGACGGTCTGCGACGTACCGAGCATCCCGGTCTTGACCGCGTCGACGCCGATGTCGTCCGCCACGGCCGCCACCTGCTCCTCGATGAACTCCGGCGGGACGGTGTGCACCCCGGTCACGCCCGTCGTGTTCTGGGCGGTCAGCGCGGTGATCGCCGTCATGCCGTGGACGCCGCAGCGGGCGAACGCCTTGAGGTCGGCCTGGATGCCCGCGCCGCCGCCCGAGTCAGAACCGGCGATCGAGAGGACGGCGGGGATGGTGCGCGCGCGGGTCACGTCTCTATGAGGGTAGTCACGCCGCCCGCACGTAGCGGCCGCCGAACTCGCGCCGGATCAGGCCGCGGAGCTCGAGCTCGGTGAGGCCGAGGATGGCGGCCCGCGCCTCCTGCGGGCTCGTGGCCAGCGTAGCGACGCTGCCGCCGCCCTGCTCGACCGCATCGAGCAGCCGCCGCAGCTCCGGCTCGAGCTCCGCGGCGGGATCGGCGGGCGCGCCCGGGTGTGGCCGCGACGCGCCGCCGCCGTCGGCGAACAGGAGGTCGAGGACGTCGGCGCCGTCGCGGACGACCGCCGCGCCGGCGTGCAGCAGGCCGTTGGCGCCGGCGGCGAGGCGGGAGGTGACCTGCCCGGGGACCGCCCCGACCGGCCGGCCGAGCTCGGCGGCGAAGTCGGCGGTGATCAGCGAGCCCGAGCGCTCCGCCGCCTCGACCACCACGGTGACCGCGGCGAGGCCGGCGATGATCCGGTTGCGGGCGGGAAAGCACCAGCGGAACGCGCCGAAGCCGGGCGGCAGCTCGGAGACCACGCACCCGCGCTCGAGCAGCTCGCGATGCAGCCGCCGCTTGCTCGCGGGATAGGCGACGTCCGCCCCGCCGGCCAGCACCGCCACGGACGGCCCGCCGCGCTCGAGCGCGCCCGCGTGGGCGTCGGAATCCACGCCGAGGGCCATGCCGGAGACCACCGGCACGCCCGCGGCGGCCAGCGAGCGCCCGAGTGCCCGCGCGACCTCGAGGCCGTAGGAGGAGGCGCGCCGCGCCCCGACCACCGCCGCCGCGTCACCGTCGGCCAGCAGCTCGGGGGCGCCGCCGACGTGCAGGACGGCGGGCGGATCGGGCAGCTCGCGCAGCCGCGCCGGATAGCCCTCCGAGCAGCGGCACACGGCGGTGAGGCCGGCATCGACGATCCGCTCGCGCGCCCGCGCCGGAGCGAAGGCCTCATACCGGCCGCGGGCGGCCTCCGTCCGCGCGAGCCCGAGCAGCGCCTCGTCGGGCAGTCCCAGCACCTCGGCGCGCGCCGCCCGGGTGCGCCACTGGACGTCGATCGTCCCGCCCAGCGCGGCGATCAGGTCCGTCCGCCGCAGGCAGGCGTCGCAGGCGTCGGGCCTCACGCCGCCATCGTCTCCGAGGTGGTGCGGTGGCCGGCCGCCAGCGACACGTGCTCGGGGCGGACCTTCTCCGAGCCGGCGAGATCCGCGAAGGTCCGCGCGACGCGCAGGACGCGGGCGTGGCCGCGGGCGCTGAGCGCCTCGCGGTCGTGGAGCCCGTAGAGCACCCGCAGCGCCGCGGGCGTGGCGCCCGACAGGGCGTCGAGCATCCGCGGCGACATCTCGGCGTTGCACGCGATCCCCAGCCCGGCGAAGCGCTTGGCCTGGCGCTCGCGGGCGGCGATGACGCGCTCGCGCACGGTCGCCGACGGCTCGGCGCGCTGGGTGCGCAGCGCCTCCGCCGGCGGCCGCATGACGTGGAGGGTGAGGTCGATGCGATCGAGCAGCGGCCCGCTCAGCCGCCGCTCGTGGCGGGCGAGGTCGGCGCCCGTGCAGCGGCAGCGCGCGTCCCCCATCCCGCACGGGCACGGGTTGGCGGCCGCCACGAGCATGCAGCGGCTCGGGTAGACGACGAGCCGCTGGCCGCGGACGATCGAGACCTTGCCGTCCTCGAGCGGCTGGCGGAGCGCCTCGAGGCTCGAGCGCCCGAACTCCGAGAGCTCGTCGAGGAAGAGCACGCCGTGGTGGGCGAGCGTCACCTCGCCCGGCATCGGGCTCGAGCCGCCGCCGACCAGCCCCGAGGCGGAGATCGTGTGGTGCGGCGCGCGGAACGGCCGCCGCGCCACGAGCCCGGCGCCGTCGTGGAGCCCGGCGATCGAGTGGATGCGGGTGACGCCGATCGCCTCGCCGGGCGACAGCGGCGGGAGGATGGACGGGATCCGCCGGGCGAGCATCGTCTTGCCCGTGCCGGGCGGCCCGTGGAGGAAGAGGTTGTGCCCGCCGGCCGCCGCGACCTCGACGACCTCGATGAGCCCGTTGTGGCCGCGGACGTCTGAGAGGTCGAGCTGCGCGTGCTGCGGCGGGGCCTCGACCTCGGCGGCCGGCGGCAGCGTCGCCGGCTGCGCCCGCCCGTGCAGCAGGTCGACGACCTCCTCCAGCGACTCCACGCCGCAGACCTCGAGGCCCTCGACGAGCGCCGCCTCGCGCGCCCGCCCGCGCGGCAGCACCAGGCGCGCGAGCCCGTGCCGCCGCGCGCCCTCGGCGATCGCCAGGGCGCCACGGACCGGCCGGATCTCGCCGGCCAGCGAGAGCTCGCCGGTGACCGCGCAGCCGGCCACCGCCTCGGCGGGGACCTGCCCCGCGGCGACCAGCACGGCGAGCGCCAGCGGCAGGTCGAAGCTCGGCCCGACCTTGCTGAGGTAGGCCGGCGCGAGGTTGACCGTGATCCGCTTCTGCGGGAACTCGAGCCCCGAGTTGGCGATCGCCGCGCGCACACGCTCGCGCGCCTCGCGGACCGCCTTGTCGGCGAGGCCGACGACCGTGAAGGCGGGCAGACCCGAGCGGATGTCGGCCTCGACCCACACCCGCCGGCTCTCCACGCCGTCGAGCGCGAAGGTGGTGACGCGCGCGAGCACCTAGAACGCCCCCTCGAGGTGGTCCAGGCGGACCAGGCGGTCCTGGGCGTCGAGCGTCACGCCGATGGCGTCGAAGCGCAGCTCGGCGTGCCACGGGCGGTCGCGGACCTCGACGAGGTAGGCCGAGGCGAGCTTGCGGACCTGGGAGCGCTTGGCGTCGTGGAGCGAGTCGAACGCGCTGCCCGACCCGGCGCGGCGGGTCTTGACCTCGCAGAAGACGAGCCACTCACCGACCGTCGCGACGAGGTCGAGCTCCCCGAAGCGGGTCCGGTGGTTGCGGGCGATGACGCGGTAGCCCAGGCGCTCGAGGTGCTCGGCGGCGAGCTGCTCGCCGAGGCGGCCGAGGCGGTGGCGGGGATCGGTTCTCACGCGGAGCGACGCTATGGGCGCCGCCGGAACGGATCAGCGCCCTTCTGTCACGAAGGGCGCGCGCCTCTGTGCCGATCGGGCCCGCGACTCAGAACGCCCAGCGGACGCGGCGGGTCCCCTTGCGGGCGAGGGAGCGGTCGCTCGCCGGCCGCAGGTCGCCCGTCACGCTCCAGCCGTTCCACCGGTAGCGCCGGATGCCGCTCGCCGACGGGGTCACCCCCAGGCCCTTCCTGTGCGCCCCGCGACCACCTTGCGCGCGCCCGCGCAGCTGATCCGCAGCGCCCGGATCCGGCTGAGGTAACCGCCTGACGTTTCCGCGGGCGCACCCGGCGGGCAGGCGCTCCTCAACGACCCAGGAGGCGAACCCACATGGACCCCGAACAGCAGAAGGCCTTCCGCGAGGCCGTCGACCGCAAGTCCGCGGCCGCCGAGGAGGCCTCCAAGCACCCGGAGCAGAACCCGCGCCCCGGCGACCCGGTCGCCCTCGACGCGACGGGCGAGATGCAACCCGGCATCCAGACGGACGACCGCGGCCCGCAGGACGTCTTCTCCGTGCGCGAGAAGAACTCCGGGCACGGCAAGAAGACCGCCGACAAGTGGAACCAGTAGTCCGCCCCCGCGCGGGCGCGGACTACTTCGTGAACGCGTAGAAGTTGCGGTCCCAGCGGTGGGCGTGGAGCTTCTCCACGACCTCCGCCGGGAGCCCGCGCCCGTCCCCCACCGCGACGTTGCGCTCGGCGTTGCGCACCGAGCGCATGCCCGGGATGACGGTGGAGACCGCCGGATGGCTGAGCACGAAGCGCAGCGCGACCTCGGCGAGCTCCTCACGCTCGATCTCCAGGTCCTCGAGCAGCGCCCGGACGTGGTCGTCGACCTGCCGGCGCCGGTCCCCGCCGAAGTAGGCGTTGCGGAAGTCGCCCTCCGGGAAGGTCGTGTCGGGCCTGATCGCCCCGGTCAGCGCCCCCTCGTCGAACGGCACCCGGACGATCACGCCGACGCCGTGTTCCTGGCAGGCGGCGAACAGCTCGTCCTCAGGCGTCTGGTCGAAGACGTTGTAGATGACCTGCACGGTGTCGACGGTCCCCGTCTCGATCAGGCGGACGGCGTTGGCCGGCTCGTGGTCGTTGATCGAGACGCCGAAGGCCCGGATCTTGCCCTCCGCCTTGAGCGCCTGGACCGTCTCGAGCCAGTCATCCTGCTCGGCCCAGTCGTCCTGCCAGACGTGGAACTGCTGGACGTCGATGACGTCGAGCCCGAGGTTCGACAGCGAGCGCTCCGTGCAGCGGCGCACCCACTCCCCCGGGAAGGCCTCGCCGACGTCGACCCCGCGCGGCGCGGGCCAGATCTGGTTCTTGGGCGGGATCTTCGTCGCCACGACGATGTGGTGGTCCTGCTCACGGACGACCTGGCCGACGAGCTTCTCGGAGTGGCCACGGCCGTAGGCGAGGGCGGTGTCGATGAAGGTCAGCCCGAGCTCGATCGCGCGCCGCAGCGCCTGGAGCGACTCGTCGTCCTTGGCCCCGAGCCACTGGCTGCCGCCGATGCCCCACGCCCCGTAGCCGACCTCGGAGACCTCGATGCCGGTCCTGCCCAGCGTCCGTGTGTTCATGGCCCGAACGCTAGAGGGCGAGCTGCTGGTACGCCGTCGACTGAAACGACATGCGGTGCAGCGGCGAGACGCCCTGGCGCTCGATCGCCGCGCGGTGCTCCGGCGTCGAGTAGCCGACGTGGGCCGCGAACTCCCAGCCGGGATAGCGCTCCTCGGCGCGCTGCATGAAGCGGTCGCGCGTGACCTTGGCGATCACCGAAGCGGCGGCGATCGCCGCGCTCGTCGCGTCGCCGCCCACGACCGCGCGCTGCTCGAAGCCGGTCGCCGGGACCGGGAAGCCGTCCGACAGCGCGACGCAGCCCTCGCGGCCGGCCCGCCGCAGGACGTCGGAGAGCGCCCGCAGGTTGGTGACGTGCAGCCCCCGCTCGTCGATCCCCCGCACGCAGCGCGACGTGACCGCCACGCAGGCCGCGGCCCGCAGGACGCGCGGGTAGAGCTCCTCGCGCATCTCGATCGTGTGCTGCTTGGAGTCGTTGAGCGCCGAGAGCGAGCGCAGGTCGCGCAGGCTCAGGCGCTCGTAGTCGAAGAGGACCGCGGCGGCGACCAGCGGCCCCGCGAGGCAGCCGCGCCCGGCCTCGTCGGCGCCCGCGACGTAGCGCACGGCGAGCGCCCGGTCCCACGCGAAGAGCCGGCGGCCGGCCGGTTTGCGGCGCTTCTTAGAGGAGCCCGATGCGCTTCGGCGGCCAGTAGGTGGCGAAGGCGCCACCGATGATCCACTCGGCGGGGACGGGTCCCCAGAAGCGGCTGTCGTCTGAAGAGCCACGGTTGTCGCCCATCATGAAGTAGTGCCCGGCGGGAATGGTCGCCTCCCGGCGGTAGGAGCAGCCGTCGCCCCCGCCGCAGGCCTCCGTGAACGGCTCGGGCTGGCGCTTGCCGTTGAGGATCACGTGCCCGTCCTCGATGGCGATCCGGTCGCCCGGGCCGGCCACCACGCGCTTGATGAAGTTGACGTCGGCCTTGCGGCTGGTCGGCCGCAGGCAGACCTGGCCCTCGGGCGGCGTCTCCCCGCACATGTTGTCGGCGCGCTCGGCACCCGTCGGGGGATGGAAGACGACGACGTCGCCGATCTCGGGCTCGGAGAAGCGGTTGCCGATCCGGTTGACGAGCACCCGCTGGCCGATCTCGAGCGTCGGGACCATCGACGGGCTCGGGATGCGGTACGGCTTGACCAGGAAGGCCTGGATGCCGAGCGCGAGCCCGAGCGCGACGGCCACGATGACGATCAGCTCGAGCAGCGAGCCGCCGGGGCTCGACGACTTCTCGGCCACGGGTTAGGTGGCGTCGTCGGCCGTGACGGCGCCGTCGGCGGCGCCCTCGGCCGGCGGCGACTCGTCGAGCGCCGCCTGGTCCACCGCGTCGCCGGGGACCTCGGGATCGGCGGCCGCCGCGGCGTCCGCCTCGACGGCGTCGTGCAGCAGGCCTGCCTCGACGACCTCCTCCGGACCCGCGTAGCGGCGCTCGCGGACACGGGCGCGCTTGCCGACCCGGCCGCGCAGGTAGTAGAGCTTCGCGCGCCGGACGTCACCGCGGGCGGCCACCTCGATGCGCTCGATCTTCGGCGAGTGCACGGGGAACGTGCGCTCCACGCCGACGCCGAAGGACTGCTTGCGGACCGTGAAGGTCTCGCGCACGCCCTCGCCCTGGCGCTTGATGACGACGCCCTCGAAGACCTGCGTACGGCGGCGGGTGCCCTCGATGACCTGGAAGTGGACCTTGACCCGGTCGCCGGCCTGGAAGCGCGGGATGCGGCGCAGCTGCGCGCGCTCGAGGGAGTCGATGATCGTGCTCATGGCAGAAAGAACCCGCAGGCGCCGAAGGCGGCTGGCTGCGGGCGGCCTATGGTAGCGGACCTCCGCGGAGCCTCGCCTGCTCGAGCCGCCAGCTGCGGATCTCCTCGTGGTGACCTGAGAGCAGCACGTCGGGGACCCGCCAGCCCCGCCATTCGGCGGGCCGCGTGTAGTGCGGATACTCGGGGTGGCCCTCGAGGGCGGCGGAGAACGACTCCTCCACCGCCGACTCCGCGTGGCCGAGCGAGCCGGGCAGCTTGCGCAGGACGGCGTCGGCCACCACCATCGCCGCGAGCTCGCCGCCCGCGAGCACGTAGCGGCCGATGGAGAGCCGGTCGGAGCAGAAGTGCTCGACGATCCGCTCGTCGAAGCCCTCGTAGCGGCCGCACAGCAGCGTGAGGGCGGGCTCGGCGGCCAGCTCGTCGACGTAGGCGTCGTCGAGCGTCCGGCCGCCCGGCGTGAGCGCGATCACCCGGCGCTGGGCGGGCAGCTCGAGCGGGTCGACGCCGTAGCGGTCGCGCAGCGCGGCCTCCATGACGTCGACGCGCAGCACCATCCCCGCCCCGCCGCCGAACGGGGTGTCGTCGACCGACCGGGCCGAGAGCGTCGAGGACTCGCGGAAGTCGACGCACTCGAGCCCGTGGCCGGCGGCGAGCGCGTTGGCGACGTGGCGCTGGGTGCGAAACCAGTCGAACCAGTGCGGGAAGAGGGTGAAGACGTCGATCTGCATCGCGACGCCCGCTACTCCTCGCCCAGGAACGTCAGGTCGACGTCAATCCGCCGCGCCGCGACGTCGACGGAGCGCACCGCGTCGGCGACCAGGGGGATCAAGAGGTCGCCGACCTCGAGCGCCTCGCACGAGGGGAGCGTGACCATCCGCTCCACCGTCCCGACCCGGCGCTCGCCGTCGACGACCTCGCAGCCCTCGAGCTCGTGCGCCCAGTACTCCCCCTCGCCCAGCGCCGGGAGGTCCTCGCGCGCGACGAGCAGCGGCTCGCCGCGCAGCGCGTCGGCCGCCTCGCGCGTGGTGCAGCCGCTCACCCGGACGAACGGCTTCTCGTCCGTGCCGGCGCGGCGCTCGATCTCCCGCGCCTCGCCCGCGATCGTCACGCGGGCGCCGGCGCGCAGCAGCGCGGGCAGGGGGCGGGTCACGTAGAAGGCGCCGTCGAGGCCGTGGCCGCGGCCGACGCGGCCGGCCTCCGTGAAGGCGGCGTCAGTCGACGATGTCGACGAGGACGCGGCGCTTCTCGCGGACCGCGGCGGCCTTGACGACGGCGCGGAGCGCCTGGGCGGTCCGCCCTCCGCGCCCGATGACCTTGCCGTAGTCATCGTCGGCCACCGAGAGCTCGAGCACGATGGTGCCGTCGTCCTCCTCGAGCTCCTCCACCTTGACGCGGTCGGGCTCGTCGACCAGCGCCCGCGCCAGGTACTCGAGGAGCTCGCGCACGCAGGGCGATCCGGGCTAGGAGCCGGCGCCGGGGACGATGCCCTGCGTCTTGAGGAGCTTGCGCACCGGGCCGGACGGCTGAGCGCCGCGGGCCAGCCAGAACTGGATGCGCTCCTCGTTGAGGACGATCGTCGAGGGCTCCGTCTGGGCGTTGTAGCGGCCGACGGTCTCGATCGACCGGCCGTCGCGCGGGGAGCGCGAGTCGGCGACGACGACGCGCCAGACCGGATCCTTCTTGCCGCCCACCCGCGTGAGCCTCATTGCCACCGCCACAGACTGCCTTTCGTCCTCGGTTTGCGCCGGGAAGGGTAGCGGACCTAGCGCCCGCGGCTGAGCGCGCCGAGGTCCGGCATCTTGCCCTGCTGGAGGCCGCGCATCATCTTGCGCATCTCGCCGAACTGCTTGACGAGCTGGTTGACCTGCTGGACGCTCGTGCCCGACCCGTGCGCGATCCGCAGCCGCCGCGAGCCCTTGATGAGCTCGGGCCGCCGCCGCTCCATCGGCGTCATGGAGCGGATGATCGCCTCGATGCGGTCGAACTCGCGCTCGTCGATGTCCATCTTGGAGAGCTTGTGGCCCGCGAGGCCTGGGATCATCCCGAGCAGCGAGGTCAGCGACCCCATCTTGCGCAGCTTGGAGAGCTGGGAGAGGAAGTCGTCGAGCGTGAACTCGTTGCGGCGCAGCTTGCGCTCGAGCTCCTTGGCCTCGTCCTCGTCCGTCGCCTTCTCGGCCTTCTCGATGAACGAGAGGACGTCGCCCATGCCGAGGATCCGCTGGGCCATGCGGTCGGGGTGGAAGCGCTCGAAGTTGTCGAGCTTCTCCCCCGTGGAGGCGAACATGATCGGCTTGCCGGTGACCGCCTTGACGCTCAGCGCCGCGCCGCCGCGGGCGTCGCCGTCGAGCTTGGAGAGGATCACGCCGTCGAACTGGGCGACCTCGGCGAACTGCTCGGCGACGTTGACGGCGTCCTGGCCCGTCATGGCGTCGACCACGAGCAGCACGTTGGTCGGCCGCACGCGCTTCTTGATGTTGGCGAGCTCCTCCATGAGCGCCTGGTCGACGTGCAGGCGGCCGCTCGTGTCGACGATCAGGACGTCCTTGCCGTCGCGCTTGGCCTGGTCGAGCGCCCAGCCGGCGATCTCGACCGGGTCTGAGTCCGTCCCGCGCTCGTAGACCGTCGCGCCCGCCTGTGTGCCCACCTTGATGAGCTGCTCGACCGCCGCGGGGCGGTAGACGTCGCAGGCCGCCACGGCGACCGACGCGTTGCGCTCCTGGCGCAGCCAGCGGGCGAGCTTGCCGGTGGCGGTCGTCTTGCCCGAGCCCTGGAGGCCCGCCATGAGGATCACCGTCGGCGGCCGCGGCGAGAAGGTGAGCCCCGCCGCCGAGCCGCCCATCAGCCCGGTCAGCTCCTCGTTGACGATCTTGACGACCTGCTGCCCCGGGTTGAGCTGACGGGAGAGCTCGACGCCCGCCGAGCGCTCCTTCACCGTCTTCGTGAAGTCCTTGACCACCCGGAAGTTGACGTCGGCGTCGAGCAGCGCGAGGCGGATCTCGCGCATCGCCTTGGCGATGTCGTCCTCGGTCAGCGCGCCGCGCTGGCGGACGCCCGAGAGCGTGCCCTGGAGCTTTTCGGCGAGGGAGTCGAACACTCGGGTCTGACTCTACGACCCGCCGGGCGGGTCCAGAGCCGCCGGCAGCGTGGTCTGCGGGTTCTGCGCTCCCGCCGCCGCCTCGGAGGCCTCCTGCGACGCCCGCGCCGCCGCCTCGGCGTCCGCGCGCGCCTGGGCGGCCGCCGCGTCGTCCTCGGCGGGCCGGGGCGCCGGGCGCCGCGGCTGGCCGTTGCCCGGCCCGCCGGCGCCACCCCCGACGCCGAGCGAGTTGGCGATCCCGCCGAGCGCCTGGGAGAACTCGCTGGGGATCACGAAGATCTTGTTGGCGTCGCCCTTGGCCAGCTCGGGCAGCATCTGCAGGTACTGATACGAGAGCAGCTCCTGGTCGGGCGCCCCCTCGTGGATGGCGCGGAAGACCGTCTCGATCGCCTTGGACTCGCCCTCGGCGCGCAGGATCGCCGCCGTGCGCGCGCCCTCCGCCTTGAGCACGGCGGCCTGCTTCTCGCCCTCGGCGGTGAGGATCTGGGACTGCTTGACGCCCTCGGCGGTGAGGATCGCCGCGCGCCGGTCGCGCTCGGCGCGCATCTGCTTCTCCATCGTCTCCTGCACCGTGCGCGGCGGCTCGACCGACTTGAGCTCGACGCGGTTGACGCGGATCCCCCACTTGCCCGTCGCCTCGTCGAGGACGACGCGCAGCTGCGAGTTGATCTGGTCGCGGCTCGTGAGCGTCTCCTCGAGCGTCAGCCCGCCGATCACGTTGCGCAGCGTGGTGACCGTGAGCTGCTCGATCGCCTG
>JAUJME010000081.1 GCA_030447005.1 Solirubrobacteraceae bacterium
GTGGGGGGGGGGGGGGGGCCCGGCGGGTGTGAACGCCCGCCCCCCGCCGCGGGTGGGGAGGAGGCTGAGCTCACGCCGCCCGGGCGTGAAGGCGATGCCCGCGGCGCGCGAACGCACCAGGCCGCCGCCGGGTCGCGGGGCGGCCGCGCAGGCGGAGGAGCGGCAGGAGGTCCGCCGTCGGCACGAACGGGTCGGCGACCTCGCGGCCGGACTCGGTGTCGAGCGCCGCGACGACGCGGTCGCACATCTCGGCGATCAGGACGTCGCCGGTGAGCGCGGGCGCGGAGTCGAGCGCCGCGAGGTGGTCGAGCGCCTCGGCGTCGGAGCCGCGGGCGGCCCGGATGACGACGGAAGGATGGGTGGGGTGCGAGGACACGGTCATGCTCCTTTCAACGGGGCTGGAGGGGAGAAGGTGATGTCCAATCTGAAGCATCCGCCGCATCAGCACAAATGAACCTTTGCCGGGGGTGATATAAGTTGCACTCATGCTCGACGTCCGCCGCATGAAGGTCCTCCGCGAGGTCGCCGTGCGCGGCTCGTTCTCCGCCGCCGCCGAGGCGCTCTCGTTCACCCAGTCCGCCGTCTCCCAGCAGATCGCCGCCCTCGAGCGCGAGGCCGGCGCCGTCCTCGTCGAGCGCAGCGCGCGCGGCGTCCGCCTCACCGAGGCGGGCGAGGCGGTGGTCCGCCACGCCGACGCGATCCTCGCGCGGCTGGCCGAGGCCGAGACCGAGCTCGAGGCCATCGCCGGCCTGCGTGGCGGCCGCCTGCGGATGGCGTCCTTCGAGTCCGGCGCAGCGACGCTGATGCCGCTGGCGATCGCCGACTTCCGCCAGCAGCACCCGCTCGTCGAGCTCTCCCTGGCGATCAACGAGTCCGAGGACGTCGTGCCGCGCCTGCGCGCCGGCGACCTCGACCTCGCGCTGATCGAGGATCCCCACGACCGCGAGCCGACCATCGAGGGCGTGGAGCTCGTGCACCTGCTCGACGACCCGATGTACCTCCTGCTGCCGAAGGACCACCCCCTGGCCAGCAAGACGAAGGTGCGGCTGCGCGACCTCGCCGACGACGCGTGGATCCAGGGCCAGCAGAACGACACCTGCGCGTGCAACCGGCTCTCCCTGCGCGCCTGCCAGGCGGCGGGGTTCGAGCCGCGCGTGGCCTTCGAGTCGAGCGACTGGACCGCGGTGCAGGGGCTCGTGGCGGCCGGGGTCGGCGTCGCGCTGATCGCCGAGCTGGGGACCTCGACGGTCCGCGACGACATCGTCATCCGCGACCTCGGCGGCCAGGTCGACTCGCGCCGCGTGTACGCGGCGGTGCCCGAGAGCGGCTACCGCTCGCCGGCCACCACGGAGATGCTCGCCACCCTCCAGGAGGTCGCGCGCCGCTACAGCCAGCGCCGCCAGCCCCTGGTGCTCGCCTCCTGAGCGGCGCTTTCAGCCGGGGAGCGTCACGCGGGCGACCGCGCCCCTGCCCGGCCCTTCGGACTCGACGCTGAGCTCCCCCCGGTGGCGGTCGACGATGATCCGCCGCACCGTGTCGAGCCCAGGCCGGTGCCCGCGCCGACCTCCTTGGTGGTGAAGAACGGGTCGAAGATCCGGTCGGCGATCTCCGGCGCGATGCCGCTGCCCGTGTCGGCGATCTCGACCCGCACGCCCTGGCCCCGGGCCCCGGCCGCGTCCGCAGGGTGAGCGTCCCGCGCCCGTCGAGCGCGTCGATCGCGTTGTCGAGCAGGTTCGTCCACACCTGGTTGAGCTCGGACCCGGACGCGGAGATCCGCGGCACCTCGACCCCGTAGTCGCGCAGGACCTCGATCGAGCCCTCCGCCAGCTTGTGGCCGAGGATGGTCAGCGTCGACTCGAGCCCCTGGTGGACGTCGACCTCCTGCATCGCGCCCTGGTCCATGTAGGAGTAGGCCTTGACCGCGGCGACGAGCTCGGAGATGCGGTCGGTGCTCTCGCGCAGCTCGTCGGCGAGGTCGCGCGCCTCGAGCCGGTCGCCCAGCGCGTCCTCGCGCTCGGCGGCGTCGAGCGGGTCGAGGGCGGGCGCGGCGTCGGCGCGGGCGATCGCCTCCCGCTGGAGGGCGACGAGCTGCTCGGCCTCCGCGCGTTCGACGAGCGCGGCGAGCTTCTCCTGGCGGCGGCTGAGCCCCTCGACCCGCTGGATCGTCGTCATGATCGCGCGGCTCGCCTGGCGCTCGACGCTGCGGTGGGCGTGCATGACGTCGAGGAAGCCGGCGGCCGGCAGGTAGCCGGCGCGGACGGCGTTCGCCGCCGGATCGTCACCGCCCACGGCGACTCGGTCAGCGTGCCGATCACGCCCAGGTAGGTCGGCGCGACGTTGCGGCGGTCGAAGCTCGCGCCCTCCGACGAGGCGGGCAGCACGTCGGCGTCGCCCTCGAGCAGGAGGACGACGCCCTCCATCGGCTCGCCGGCGCACGCCAGGATGTCGCCCGGTCCGGCGGAGCGCACGTCGACGTGCGCGGCGAGATCCTGGAGGGCGGCGTCGTCGAGCTGGGCGAACAGGTCCAGGCGGCGCAGCTCCTCGACCGCGACGGTCGTGCGACGACCCTATGCGACGAGCGTCGCGTGGAGGTGCTCGAGCAGCGCCGCCGGATCCGCGCAGAGGCCGGTGTGGACGGGGGACGGCTGCACCACGGTGCTCGACGGCGCCACGAGCCAGTGGAAGCGCTCCGACGGCTCGAGCGCCGCGACCGGGCCCGCGGCCGGGTCGCCGGCCGCCACGCGCTCGAGCCACGCGAGGTGGCGCTCGAGCGGCTCGGCTTCCGTCCCGGGCGCCAGGGCCGCCAGCCGCCCGCGGTCGAGGCTCACCCGGGCCTCCAGGAACCGGCGGGTCCGGCAGAAGACGATCACGCCTGCGTTGAGGAACTCGCCACGCTCGATCCGCGGGACGACGCGCAGCAGCGCGTACTGGAACGGGTCACGCGAGGGCGGCGCGGGCACGCTCGGCCTCCTCGGCGAAGTCGCGCGGCGGGGCGAGCCGCGCGAGCAGGTAGTCGGCGTAGGCGTCGGCGCCCGCGCCGTCCGGCAGCCACTCCGGCGGGATCTGCGCCGCGATCGCGCGGACGGCCGGCTCGCCGAGCCGCTCGGCCAGCGCCGCGTCGACGTCGCCGATCGGCCCCGCGAAGGGCAGGAGCACGTGCTGGGCGATCGGCGGGAACGGTCGCCGCGCCTGGCCCCGCAGCGGCTCGTCGCCGTGCTGGAGGTAGAGGGCGGCGCCGTGGTCGATCAGCCACAGCCGCCCGTGCCACACGAGCAGGTTCGGGTTGCGCGGCGTGCGGTCGACGTTCATCGCCAGCGCGTCGAGCCAGACGACCGAGGCGGCGAGGGCGGGGTCCAGTGCGGCGCCCGCGGCGGCGTCGAAGGCGAGCGAGCCCGGCAGGAAGTCGAGGCCGAGGTTGAGCCCCGGGCTCGCGGCGATCAGGTCCTGGATCTCGGGATCGGGCTCGGCGCGCCCGAGCGCCGGGTCGAGCTCGGCGAGGACGATCTCGGGGACCGGCAGGCCGAGCGCGCGCGCCACCTCGCCGACCACCAGCTCGGCGACGAGCGCCTTGGGGCCCTGGCCGGCCCCGCGGAACTTCAGGACGTAGAGCCCGTCGTCGTCGCCCTCGACGATCGCCGGCAGCGATCCACCCTCGCGCAGCGGCGTGACGTACCGGGTGGCGGTGACGGTCCGCATCCGCCCGCGGACGCTAGTGGCTAGTGCGCGAAGGCGGCGACGTCCCAGCCGGCCGCGCCGGTGCCCGCGGTGTAGGCGCTCTCGAAGAACGCGAGCAGGGCGGCGTCGGGGTCGGGCGCGGCGCGCACGGCGTCGTACGGGAGGGTGGCCAGCGACCCCGAGCCCGTGTCCTGCCACGCCGCCTCGTCGCCCGCCAGCGGCCGGTCCGCGAGCCCGGCGGGCTCGGGTGCCGTGTAGGAGTAGAAGGCGGGGAACGGCGTGCGGCGCTCGTCGCCCGCCAGAAGCCGAAGGCGATTACCTCGTGGGAGTAGGCCTCGGCGGTGATCGGGTCGGTGCCCTCGGGCAGCGTGGCCGGACGCCCGGAGTAGCGGCCGTAGGCGAGGTCGAAGGAGTGCCAGAACAGGTGGATGGGGCTGGCCTTGCCGACGAAGGAGCCGGCGAAGCGGGCGAGGACGCGCTCCGTCGCGGCGAGGACCCGCCAGTAGCGGGCCACCGCGTCGGGATCGTAGGCGTCGTGGAGGGTGTCCTCGGGGAACGGCGGGCTCTCGCCGAGGTCGAACGGCTCGGGGTGGATGGCGACGTCGACCCCCAGCTCGCCGAGGACGCGGAAGAGGTCGCGGTAGAAGGCCGCGCACGCCGAGTCCCCGATCAGCGCGAAGCCCGCGTCGCCGCCGTCGCTCGTGCGCAGGCGGAGCCGGTGCTCGAGCACGTCGAGCTCGATCTCGGCGTGGCGGTCGCCGACCGGCATCGGGGCCGTGGTCAGCCCGCGGGCGGACACGTGGAGGGTCACGTGCCACCAGTGGTTGAGCGGCGGCACGAGCGCCATGCGCACCTTGCCGACCACCTGCGCGTAGCGGTGAAGCGTCTGCTTGGTCGGCTCCCAGTCCGCGTACGGCAGCGGCGGCCAGGCAGCCGGAGAGCCCTAGGTCGCCCGCGCGCTCTCGAACAGGAGCATCACCGCGGTGGCCGAGATGCGCCCATCCCCCCGGGTGCCGGCGAGGCGCTCGGCTGACTCGGCGGCGATGCGCTCGATCGCCTCCCGCAGCTCGTCCATCTTGGCGGAGACGGCGTCGAAGCCCTCGGCGTCGAGCGTGAGCGGCTGGCGGCTGATATGGGCCGCGTCGCGCTCGAACCCGCCGGACGCCGCGGCGGCGTTGACCCGCTCGGAGATCTGGGTCAGCGACGCGCCGGCGATGGCCTGCTGCACGACCGCCGGCATCTCGGCCCAGGCGCCGCCGCTGCTCTCGCGCCGGTCCGCCGCCCGGTAGAAGGTCTCGACGGTCGCCCGGCGGCGCTTGGTCGAGACGAGCTTGAGGAAGCCCATCCGGGTGAGCGTGCGCACGTGGTAGCTCACCACGCTGAGATCGGCGTCGAGCTCCTGGGCGAGCTCGCTCGGGCTGGCGGTGCGCTCGTCGAGCAGGGCGAGGATGCGCACGCGCAGCGGGTGGGCGAGTGCCTTGGCGACCTGCGCGTCGGTGAGATCTCGATCTGGTTTCATGGGATTCGGTCGGGACAGAACATAACGCCTTTACAACTCGTCCTCCCTGGCCAGGTTGGACGGCTGCCGGGGCGGCTGCCACGGTTGGCGCGGAGCCTACCTACTGCGGGGTAGAACCCGCAGCGCGAGCGCCGGGACCGGAGCCGTGTGCCTTCCGGTCCGGCGCTCGAGGCCGGGCTCTTGCAGAAGCTCGCCGGCCACTCCCGTCCGGCGACAGTACGCCGGTCCGGGGCCCGCGTGAAGCGTCTCGAGGCGGGTTTATGGACCAACCGCACGGGCTTGGCGCGCTGACCGTCACGGCTACATGCCACTCAGCCGCCCGCCCAGGCGACGGCCTCGATCTCCACGAGCATCCGCGGGTCGAGCAGGGCCGCCACCTCGACCATCGTGGCGACGGGCCGGACGTTCGCGAACGCTTCGCCGTGCGCCCGACCGACCTCCTCCCAGGCGCCGGCGTCCGTGAGGTAGATCCGCGTCTGCACGACCTCCTCGAGCGAGGCGCCGGCCACCTCGAGGGCGGCGCCGATCTTGCGCAGGATCTCCCGCGCCTGCTCGTACGGGCTCGCGCCGCCGGCGATCTCGCCGTCGGCGCCCAGGGCCGTCGTGCCGGCGATGAGCACCCAGTCGCCGGCCCGGACGGCCGCGCTGAAGCCGATCGCGCCGGCGTATGGGGAGGCGGAGGGCAGGCGACGCGGCCGCACCGCGCCCACTCTATGCCTACACCTCGGCCCGCTCGGTCCGCGACGGCCCGTCGTAGCCGGCCGGGTGGAGCACGAAGAGCTCGGTGGCCAGGCCGTCGGCCTCCGTGTCGAGCCCGCTGACGAAGGCGCGGGTCTTGCGGCCGGTCAGGCGCTCGACGGGTTCGCAGAACCCCCTGACCGTCGCGTACTGGAAGAACAGCCGCAGGTCGCGCAGCCGCTGGTGCTCGCCCATCTTCACGAGGTTGCGCTCGGCGGGGGTGAGGGTGTCCTCCAGGGTGACGACGATCACGTCCGGCCCCGCCCAGTGCGTCCGCGTCTTGGTCGGCCCCCGCCCGAACTGCTCCTTGTAGAGGCGGACCATCTCGTTGGAGATGGCGGAGAGCACACCCCCGTGCGGGTCCTGCGCTTCGACTTCTTGAGAGGCCATGGATCGCTTTCGCTCTTGCCTCTCGCAGGGCCGGCCGTGGATGCGGACGGTCGAGCGGGCAGCACCGGTGAACAGGTGACCGTCGGCCCAGGCCCGCCCTCGCCTGTGATCGCCGCCCCAGCTTGACCCAGGTCGGCGCTCTCGAGCGGCGAGGCGAGAGAAGAAGTTGCGTCGAGCCCCTGACGGAAGCGGTCCTGGGCCGACCCGCCCACCATAGAGCCCGGTGGACGCTGCGCATAGGCGGCGGCCTATCCCGCCCCCTCGGCCGGGCGCGGCGCCCGCCGCTCCGACAGCAGCGACGCCCCGATCGCCACGCCGAGCACGGCGACGATCGCGCCGAGGGTGAGCGTGGTCGGGATCTTCTCGCCCGTCAGCTCCCCGTAGGCGAGCTTGCCGGCGATGCCGATCAGCAGCACGCCGAGCCCGAGCTGGAGGTGGGCGAAGCGCGCGACCGCCCCGGCGACGAGGAAGAACAGCGCCCGCAGCCCGAGCAGGGCGAAGGCGTTGGCGCTGAACACCACGAAGGTGTCGGTCGTGATGGCGAGGATCGCCGGGACGGAGTCGACCGCGAAGATCACGTCGGCGAGCGCGACCGCCGCCAGCGCCGCGACCGCGGGCCTGAGACCCGGGAACCGGCTGCGGATGCGCTCGACGATCCGCGCGCCCTCGTCGTGGTCGTCGCCCGAGCGCAGGATCCGCCAGCCCGTCCAGGCCAGCAGCGCCGCGAACGGCCAGGCGACCCAGCTGTAGGTCTCGAGCGCCTCGGC
>JAUJME010000082.1 GCA_030447005.1 Solirubrobacteraceae bacterium
TCGAGATCGGGACGATCTCCTAGGGGGCCCACCACCATGCCGCGTTCCGTCACCCCCACCATCGCGCCGGTCCAGGATCCGCGCTCGCTCGAGCGCAGCCGCTGCGCGCGGCTCATCCGCGAGTCGATCGTGCTGCTGTCGTCGAAGTGGGCGGTGGACGTCCTGCTCGTGCTCGGGCACGGGACCCGGCGCTACCACGAGCTGCTCGCCGAGCTGGCGCCGATCTCCGAGAAGGTGCTCACCCAGACCCTGCGCGCGATGGAGCGTGACGGCGTGATCGCGCGGCGCGTCCACGCCGACGTCCCGCCGCGGGTCGAGTACGAGCTGACCCCGCTCGGCGCGAGCCTCGGGGCGCCGCTGAAGATGCTCGCCACCTGGTCGCTCAAGCACGGCGAAGAGGTCGAGGACGCGCGGGAGCGCTTCGACGAGCGCGTCGCGCTGCGCGCGGCGGCCAAGGCCGCCGCCTAGCCAGAGCTAACCGAACAGGTCGTCGGCGCGGGCGCGCACGAGCGCGGCCGCTCCCGGCCCGTCGGCGCGGGTGACGTGGCGGCCGAGGCCGCGCACCCGGACCGCCGGCTCGCCGGAGTCCTTCGCGCGGGCGAGGTCGGCCGCCGCGGCCGCCTCGTCAGCGACCGCGACGATCGTCACCGCGAGCCCGCGGCCGGCCAGGTCGGCGCGCCCGCGCCAGTCCTCGAGCGGCGCGAGCCCGGCGCAGCCGATCGCCACCTCGCTCTGCCCGGTCCGCCACGGGCGCCCGAAGGAGTCGGTGACCACCACCGCCGGCGCGGCCCCGAGGTGCTCGCGCAGGGCGGCGCGCAGCGCGCGGGCGGAGCCGTCGGGGTCGATGGGAAGGAGCACGAGGACGTCGGGCTCGCCCGCGTTGGAGGCGTCGACGCCGGCGTTGGCGCAGACGAAGCCGTGCCGGGTGCGCGCGATCAGGCGCCCGCGGTCGGCGCGCAGGAGCTCGGCGCTCTCGTCGAGGACGACCTGGACGTGGCGCGGGTCCTTGCCGTGCTCGGCGGCGAGGGCGAGGGCGCGCGCGCCCGGCTCGACCTCGGCCAGCCGCCGCAGCCGCCCCTCCGCCTTGGAGACCACCTTGTGGGCGACCGCCAGGACGTCGCCGTCGCCCAGCGGCTCACCGCCGGGCAGCGCGCGTGCCGCAGCCGCGAGCAGCGCGGCGAGGTCGTCGCCCGGGCGGACCTCCGGCAGGCCCGGGAGCGGGTCGAGCGCGAGCCGGGGCACCCGGGCGGCTCAGCCCGCAGAGAGCGCGGGCGAGAGGCGGTCGAGCAGCGCCCGCGTGCGCTCGGCCCCCTCGGGCCGGCCGCCGAGCGCCTCGCGCAGGGCCGCCAGGTCGTCGGGGGTGTCGACGTCGAGCCCGAGCGACGGCAGCGAGGCGACGCGGACGCGCAGGCCCGCCGCGCGGGCGAGGACGGCGTGGCGGGCGAAGGAGCCCGGGCCGAACGCCGGCGCGACCGCGGCGGGCGGGGCGAGCAGGAGCGCGTTGGTCCCCGCGCCGTGGCGGTCGGGCACGATCACCGCGCTGCCCGGCGCGTGGGCGGCGAGCAGCCCGTCGACCTCGCCGGGGTCGAGCGCCGGGCAGTCCCCCGGGACGAGCAGCACGCGCTCGGCCGCCCGCTCCAGCGCCGCGTCGACGCCGATCTGCGCCGCCGCCGACTGACCCGCCTCCCGGTCGTCGTGCACGACGGCGGCGCCGGCTTGGGCGGCCAATTCGCGCGCCTGCGGCTCCGCGGTGACGACGACGATGCCGTCGAGCGCCCGGACACGCCCGAGCGCGGCCAGCACGTCGGCCACCATCGCCTCGGCGAGGCCCTGGCGGTCGCCGTCGGGGACCGCGGCGCGGATCCGCTGCTTGGCCCGCACGAACGACTTGACGGGGAGGACGGCGAGCGTGCGCACGGCTGCCCGGGATGCTACGCCAGCGGGCCGGCGGCCCGGCGCGGCCGCGTCACTCGAAGCGCTCCACGATGCGGGTGCGCCGCATGACGATCGTGACGTCCGGCCGCGTGGTGACCCGGAACGGCTGCGCGATCCCCGCGCCGCCCTGGCTGAGGCGGAGGGTGATCCGCCGGCCGCGCAAGGCCCGCAGCGGCACCGAGCCCGTGGCGATCGCCTCGGGGCCTCCGAGCGCCGCGTCGCCGCCCGGGCAGCGCGTCCGCGCCCCTTGGCTCGCCGCCACCCCGAAGCGCAGCAGGCGCCCGCTCAGCCGGCCGCGGCGGAGCTCGAGATCGAGGTCGGCCCCCGGCAGCGCGATCCGGTCGCGGCACGGCGACGCGCCGGGGCGGGCCAGCTCGGTGACCAGCGCGCCGGCCGGCGTGCGCACGTCGCCGAAGCCGAAGGTCCGTGCCGGGGCGGGGCGGCCGCCGGCGAGCCCCAGGACCGCGCGCAGCCTGCGGCGCGACGCGCCCCGCCGGCGCGCGGTGGCGAAGACGGCCGCCTCCCCGCGCCCGCCGTCGAGGATCCGGGTCAGCGAGCCCGAGAGCCCGCAGGCGTCGAGGGGTTCGCACCGACGGGGGTCCTCGATCGCTGCCAGATCGCTGCGCACGGAGCCGGTCACGCGCTCGATGGCGTAGGAGATGGTGAGGGTGCGCCGGCGGCGCCGCGCCGGCGGGTCGGACCGGGGCGGCCGGCCGCGGCGGCGGACGCGGAGGACCTCGACGGCGACGGTCGAGCGCACCCGCCCGGTCAGTCCGCCGGCGCTGAACGGCGCGTCGGCGCCGAGGTCGATCCGGGTCCTGGCCCTGAGCGCCTGGCGCTCGAGGCGGCGCACGGGCAGCGCGGCGCGGAGGTCGGCGGGCTGGGGGCCGGCGCAGCGGCCGCCGAGGAAGTCGCCGTCGAGCCCCACCGCCACGCCGGGCAGGCCGCTGAACGCCTCGGCGCCGCCGGCGTCCGTGCAGAGCCGGCGGCTGCCGTCGGGAAGCCGCCGGGTGACCTGGGCGACCGTCTGGCTCCCGCCGCCCGGGCCCGGGTCGACGAAGAGGAAGCTGCTCGTGCGGCGGCGGCCCCTCGCGCGGCTCTCCACGACGCTGAGCTGGCCCCGCGCGCCCGGTGTCCACGTGATCGTCCCCGCGACGTCGCAGAGCCCGGCAGCCGCGCAGCCGGCCGCCTCGTCGCCGCGGAACTCGACCTGCACGCCGCCCGTCAGGACGACGGGGGCGTCGAGGGTCGAGACGATCTCCCCCTCGTCGAGGGGGCGGAAGCCGAAGAACTGCGCGGAGGCGGCGGCGGGCGCGGCCAGGCACACCGCGAGCACGGCGGCGGCGGGCGCGAGCCTCACCATCCGTCCTCCATCACGGTGCGGGTGCGGATCGCGACGCGGCGGAGGACGATCGCGACCTCGCCGCCGAGCGTCGCCGCGTAGGGCCCGTCGGCGAAGCTCGCCCGCGGGCGCACGACGAGGCGGATCTCCGGTTCGGCGAGCTGCGCCGCGTCGACCAGGCCGCCAGGGGACCCCGACGGGCGCCCCAGATCGGAGAGCGTGGGGCCGGGGCACCGGGTCCGGGAGAGGTCGTCGGGCCGGGCGGGCGCGAGCGCGACCTGGAGGCCGTCGGGCTCGGGCAGGAACTCGAGGACCGGATCCGGGGAGAGGCGCTCGTCCCGGCACGCGGCGGCACCGTCGCGGGTGACGGAGGCCTCGATCCTCGCGACGCCTTGCAGCATCGCGACCCCGCTGGGGCGCAAGCGCCCGCGCCGCAGGTCGCTCAGGACGTCGGCGACCGCCGGCCGGCGGCCGCGCAGCCTGCGGGTGACCGTCTGGAGCTCGAGCTCTCCGCGGGTGTCCCCGAAGGAGACGCGGTTGATGCCCGCAAGGCCGCAGGCGTCGAGCGGCGCGCACGCGAAACCGCGCAGGCCGCGGAAGTCCGTCACCAGGGCCCCCTCGATGCGCTCGACCGCGTAGCGGAGGGTGACGAGCCCGATCCGGCGCGACGGGCGACGGCGGCCGGGCCGGCGCGGCGGCGGGCTCTCCCTTTCGCGCCTCAGGCGCGCGCGCCCGAGCCGGACGCGGACCGTCGACTCGACCGCCACCGTGAAGTCGCCGGCGGGGAAGGTGCGGCGAGCGTCGAATGCAAGCGTCCGGCCGCCGCGGCGAAGCCGCCGCAGATCCACCTCGACCGCCGGCAGCGCCGCGGCGATGTCGGCGGCGACCGGGCCGGCGCACCGTCCGGCGGAGAGCGCTCCGCGGTCGAACGTCCCGCCGCCCAGGTTGATCTGGAGCGGCCCGCCCGGGCGGGAGCGGGCGCCGGGCCCGAAGCGCCCGCCGGGCCCCTCGAAGCTGACGCCGCCGAAGGACTCGGCCAGCCGCTCCACGCAGGCGACCGGCGCGCCGTCGGGTCCGGGGCGGCGCACCCGCACGATCGTGGGCTCCGCCTCGCCGCCCCTCCCGCTGATCGTGCGCAGCCATCCCGTGCGGAGATCGACGCCCACGCTCCCCCGCCCCGCCGGCGTGAAGGTGAGCGACCCCTCGACGCCGCCGGGGCCCGTCCAGGTGATGGCCACGTCCCCGGTGACGGAGTAGGTGCTCTCGACCATGCGCGCGTCGGCCGCGCCGGCTCCAGCGAGCCAACAGGTTCCCGCAACGGCCATCCCGGCCAGCGCCCGCCTCCGCATTCCGCGGGATGCTGGCGCGTCGGCCGGACGGGGTCAAGTCAGTGCAGCGCTGGAACCTCGTGAACCGTGCGGATGCCGTACAGGGTGGTGCGCTCGGCGGCCGGTCGCCCCGCCCGGTGCGCCGCGCCGATCAGGTCGTCGGGCTCGAGGCGGACGCCGTGGTAGGAGCCGGCCATCCGCGAGATCGACTCCTCCATGAGCGTCCCGCCGAGGTCGTTGACGCCCCAGCGCAGCGCTTCGGTCGCGGCGTCGAGCCCCATCTTCACCCAGCTCGCCTGGAGCGAGGGCACCGCGCGGCCGAGCGCGAGGCGGAACACCGCGGTGTGCTTGAGGTTCTCCTCGCGCGAGATCTCCTCGACGCCGTGCGTGCGGCCGAGCAGGGTGTGGAACGGGATGAAGGACAGCGGGACGAACTCGGTGAAGCCGCCCGTGCGCGCCTGCACGGCGCGGATGACGCGCATGTGCTCGGCGAGCTCCCACGGCTCCTCGATGTGGCCGAACATCACCGTCGCGGTCGAGCGCAGCCCCTCGGCGTGGGAGGCCTCGATGACCTCGACCCACCGCGCGACGGGCAGCTTGTTGGGCGAGATCCGCTCGCGCACGCCGTCGTGGAGCACCTCGGCGGCGGTGCCGGGGGTCGAGCCGAGGCCGGCGTCGCGCAGCCGCGCCATCACCTCCCGCGGCGCGAGCCCGGCGACGTCGCACATGTGCGCGATCTCCATCGGCGAGTAGGCGTGGAGGTGCAGCTCGGGCGCCAGCTCGCGCGCGAAGCGCAGCCAGCCCAGGTAGTCCTCGAGCCCCCAGTCGGGGTGGATCCCGGACTGGATGCACAGCTCCGTGGCGCCGTAGTCGACCGCCTCGGCGACCCGGTGGGCGAACTCCTCGCGGTCGTGCGAGTAGGCGTCGGGCGAGCGCTTGCCCTGACCGAAGCCGCAGAACGCGCAGCCGACGACGCAGACGTTGGAGACGTTGACGTTGCGGTTGACGACGAAGGTGACGGTGTCGCCGGCCAGCTCGGCGCGCAGCTCGTCGGCCGCCGCGCGGATCTCCTCGATCGCCTCCGGACGGTCCTCGGCGAACAGCGCGGTCAGCTCGTCCGGCGTGAGCTCGATTCCCTCGCGGCCGCGGGCGATCGCGCCCGCGACGAGGTCGCGCCGGATCGGGCGCTCCTCGCGGCGCCCGGAGCCCCGGCGGGGGATGAAGGACCAGTAGCGCTGGCGGATCGTGTCGAGCACGCCCTGGGCGACCCACTCGGGCCCGATGTACTGCGGATAGACGCAGAGCCGCTCGGTGAGCGCGGCGCCGTCGGTGGCGAGGCGCTTGCGGACCTGGTGGGGGGAGGGGAACGGGTGCTCGGGCGAGATGTGGTCGCCGTTGGCGCTCAAGCCGCCGAGGTCGGTCGCGCCGGCGGCGACGAGCTCGGGCCACCAGTCGGCGAGGTTGGGCGGGACCTGGATCCCGACGTCGGGCATCAGCCGCCGCGCCTCGCCGATCAGCCGCTTCATGTCGTCGATCGTCACCGTCGAGGCCCACTTCGGCAGCGGGAGGTGGGGCTGGTCGCCCACCCCTGTACGCCAGTAGTCCGACGCCGCCCGCCCCGCGATCTCCGCCGGCTCGCGCCCGTAGTAGCTCTGGTGCGGGACGAAGTTCTGGAGGATGACCTCCTGGAGGTGGCCGAACTCGGCGTGGACGGCGGCGAGCGCCTCGAGCGCCTCGACGCGCTCCTCCTCGCGCTCGCCGATCCCCACGAGGATCCCGCTCGTGAACGGGATCCGCAGCTCGCCCGCGGCGCGGATCGTCTCCAGCCGGGCGGCCGGGTGCTTGGTCGGCGAGCCCTGGTGGGCGACGAGATCCGGGTTGACGGACTCGAGCATGAGACCCTGCGAGGCGGTGACCTCACGCAGGCGGGCGAGATCCTCGCGGCCCAGGACGCCGAGGTTGGTGTGGGGGAGGAGGCCCCGCTCGAGCGCGCGCTCGCACGCCCACACGACGTAGGCGGTGAAGTCCGCGAAGCCCAGCTCGGCGAGCTTCGCGCGGACGCCTGGGTGGTGGTCGGGCGCCTCGCCGGTGAGGACGAGGAGCTCCTTGACGTTGCGCCGCGCCGCCCCGTCGATCAGCCGCTCGACCTCGGCCGGTGCGTGGAGGTGGGGCTGGTGCGTCGCGAACGCGCAGTACTTGCAGTAGGAGCGGCACGTCCGCGACAGCGACAGCGTGACGTTGCGCGAGAAGGTGACGCGGCGGCGCACTCGGCGGACCATAACGAGCCGGGTGGTCCGGCCCGGACGGTGCTCCGTAGGCTCCGCGCATGCACTTCGGCTACAAGGCGTCCGCGGAGCAGTTCGCCCCCCGCGAGCTGCTCGAGCACTCGGTGAGGGCCGAGGCGCTCGGCTTCGATTCCGTGGCCGTCTCCGACCACTTCCAGCCCTGGCGCCACCACGGCGGCCACGGGCCGGGCGCGCT
>JAUJME010000083.1 GCA_030447005.1 Solirubrobacteraceae bacterium
ACGTCGAACATCGCGCGCGCGAACGGGCGCGCCGCGTCGAGCATCCGGCCCTGCTGGGGGATGACCTTCTCGAGCCACCAGCGCGCGACGTCGGGGAAGGACAGCAGCCGCAGCGTCTCGCCGGTCGGCGCGCAGTCGACGATCACGGCGTCGAACGCCCCGCTCTGGTGATGGCCCTTGATCGCCAGGAGCGCGAACAGCTCGTCGGCGCCCGGCGGGACCGTGAGCTCGTCGGCGGAGATGCGGTCCGCGCCCCGCTCGACGAGCAGGTCGCCGAGCCAGTCCTGCACCGCCGCCCAGTTGGCCTCGAGCTCGACCTGCGCGGTGATCTGCTGCGCCCACAGGCGCGCGCCGACCTCCCGCGGCTCGTCGCCGAGCGCGAGCTCGAGCGCGTCGGCCAGCGAGTGCGCCGGATCGGTCGAGACGACGAGCGTGCGCAGGCCGCCGGCGGCGCACCGGCGGGCGGTCGCGGCGGCCACCGACGTCTTGCCGACACCGCCCTTGCCCGTGTACAGGATCGTCCGGCAGGGCATCAGCGGCGCGAGTGTACGCTGAGGCGCCATGTTCCGGATGCCTCTCCTGCTGCTCGTCCTGCTCGCCTGCACGCTCGGGTTCGCGGCGTGCGGAGGTGACGACGACGAGGATGTCACGCAGCTGCTGTCGGAGACGTTCGGCAGCGGCGGCGAGGACGTCAAGAGCGGCCGGCTCGACGCGAACCTGCGCCTGAACGCCCAGGGGCTCGCCCAGCTGGCGGGCCCGGTGAGCGTGCGCCTGGCAGGGCCGTTCCAGTCGACCGAGCCGACCGAGCTGCCGCGCTTCGACTTCAACCTCGCGTTCAGCGCGCAGGGCCAGAACCTCGAGGCGGGCGCGGTGTCGACGGGCGACAAGGGCTTCCTGCGCTTCCAGGACCAGGCCTACGCCGTGGGCGACGACCTCTTCCGCCAGTTCCGCGAGGGCTACGCCGAGCAGGCCAAGTGCACGGAGGAGCAGGGCGGGGACGGCGGTGTGACGTTCAGCGCGCTCGGCATCGACCCCCGCCGGTGGCTGCGCGATCCGCGCAAGGTGGGCGAGGAGGAGGTCGGCGGCGCCGACACCGTCCACATCGCCGCCTCGATCGACGTGGCGCGGTTCCTCGAGGACATCAACCGCGTGCTGTCGCGCGCGGACCTGCGCCAGCAGCAGGCCGACCCGTGCAACGAGCAGCAGGGCAACCAGCCCGAGCGCCAGCCGGGCCGCCAGCTCTCGCCCGAGGAGCGCAGGCAGATCGCCGAGGCGATCAAGGACGCCCGCCTCGACGTCTGGACCGGCAAGGACGACAGCATCCTCCGGCGGCTGAACGTGGCGCTGCGCTTCGAGGTGCCCGAGGAGGGCCAGGCCAACGCGCAGGGCCTGCAGTCGGGCGACGTGCGGTTCGATCTGACGCTCGGCGCGGTCAACGACGACCAGCAGATCGAGGCGCCGGCCGACGCGCAGCCGCTCGAGCAGCTCGCGCAGCGGTTCGGCGGCCAGGTGCCGGGTCTCGGCGGCGCGGGCGCCGGAGCGGGTGGCGCGCCGCCCGCCGAGGGCACGCCGGCACCCAGCGGCGGCACGCCGGCCCCCGGCGGCCAGGGCTCGTCGGAGTACCTCGAGTGCGTCAACCAGGCCGGCGAGGACGTCAAGAAGCTCCAGGCGTGCGCCGACAAGATCGGGACCTGACCCACACCGCCGTCGGCACCTGGTCCGGCGGGCGCTTCATGCACTTCGGCGAGCCGCTCGACGACGAGCGGCTCGCGGCGCTCATCCGCCCCGGCGACGACATCGGCACGGTGATCACCGCCGACGCCTACGGCGCCGGCGAGGCCGACCGGCTCCTCGGCCGCGCCCTCACGGGCGTCGAGCGCGACGCGGTGCGCATCGTCGGCGCCGTCGGCCACGACTTCTACGAGGGCGAGCGCGAGGGCGCCAAGGGCTTCCCGCGCTTCACCGACCCGCGGCTGCGCGGGCCGGGCGCGTACGGCGACTACCTGCGGATGGCGACCGAGCGGTCGCTCGAGCGCGTCGGGATCGACCGCTTCGACCTGCTGCTGCTGCACAACCCCGACCGCGCGGGGTACACGAGCGATGCGGTCTGGGCCGGCATGGCCGCGCTGCGCGACGCCGGCCTGACCTGCGCGCTCGGCGTCGCCCCCGGGCCCGCCAACGGCTTCACGCTCGACCTCATCGACTGCTTCGAGCGCTTCGGCGCGCTGATCGACTGGGCGATGGTCATCCTCAGCCCGATGGAGCCGTGGCCCGGCGAGCTGTGCCTCGCCGCCGCGGCGCGCGAGGACGTCGAGGTGATCACGCGCGTGGTCGACTACGGCGGGCTCTTCTGGGACGACGTCGAGCCCGGCCACGCGTTCGCCGAGCGCGACCACCGGCTGTTCCGCCCCCAGGGGTGGGTCGAGGCGGGGCGCGCGAAGCTCGAGGCGATGCGCCCGATCGCCGCGCGCCACGGCCTGACGCCGCTGCAGCTCGCGTGCGCCTGGAACCTCGCGCACGACGCCGTCGCCTGCGTGGCTCCGACGCTCATCCAGGAGCTCGGGGGCCGTCCTGTCGAGGCCAAGCGCGCCGAGCTCGCCGCCGTCCCCGCCGTCTCGCCGCTCACCGCCGAGGAGGTGGCCGAGCTGCGCTCGATCGGCGACAACCGCGGGTCGATGCTGCTCAAGGGCGCGACGCCCGACCACGACGGACCCGCGCTCACCGACCGCTGGCCGCTCGACGACGACCTCCAGGCGCTCGCCGCCCGCTGGTCGATCGACCCGGGCGACCTGGCCAAGTCCTGAGCGCGCCGGCCGCAGTACCTTCTCGCGCGTGACCAAGCTGCGCAGGTTCCTCCTCAGCGGGTCGGGCTGGCCCTACCTGCTGGTCCCGTTCATCTTCATCGCGGTCGCCCTCGAGCTCGCGCACGCCGAGGCGACCCTCATCTTCGTCGCCGCGGCCCTCGGCGTGATCCCGACCGCGGCGCTGATGGGCCGGTCGACCGAGGAGCTGGCCGCGCGGACCGGTCCGGGCATCGGCGGCTTCCTGAACGTGACGTTCGGCAACTTCCCCGAGCTGGTCATCGCGTTCTTCGCCCTGAACGCGGGCCTGCAGGAGGTCGTCAAGGCGTCGATCATCGGCTCGATCCTCGGCAACATCCTGCTCGTCATGGGCCTGGCGATGTTCGTCGGCGGGCGCAAGCGCGAGCGGCAGTTCTTCGACCGCACCGCCGCCAACGTGCAGGTGCTGATGCTGCTCCTCGCGGCCGGCGCGCTCGTCCTGCCGGCGGCGTTCGAGCTGATCGACGGCGGGCGCCTGCCGCGGGTCGGCGAGGAGGAGGTCAACTTCCGCAACGAGGTCGAGACGATGTCGTTCGTCGTCGCGATCATCCTCCTCGGGACCTACGCCGCCGGCCTGCTGTTCAGCCTCAAGACCCACCGCCGGCTGTTCAACCCGTCCGGGGAGGAGGAGCACCACGATGCCTGGCCGATCAGGCGCTCCGTCATCACGCTCGCCGTCGCCGGCGTCGCCGTCGGCGTCATGTCCGAGGTGCTCGTCGGGTCGATCATCGAGGCGTCCGAGCAGTTCGGCATCAGCGAGTTCTTCGTCGGCCTGATCATCGTGGCGATCGTCGGCAACGCCGCCGAGCACTGGGTGGCCATCTACTTCGCCGCCAAGGACAAGATGGACCTGGCGGTCAACATCTCGATCGGCTCGAGCGCCCAGATCGCGCTGTTCGTCGCGCCGGTGCTCGTGCTGCTCTCGTTCGTCCCCGGCATCGGCGAGCACCCGATGGCGCTGGTGTTCAACGGCTACGAGCTCGTCGCCGTGCTGCTGGCGATCCTCGTCGCGAACTTCGTCGTCAACGAGGGCGAGTCGACGTGGTTCGAGGGTGTGCAGTTGTTGGCGCTGTACGCGGTCCTCGGTGTGGTCTTCTTCTACGCATGAGCCAGGAGTTCATCGAGTTCGGCGTCCTCATCGCCGCCCTGCTGGTCTTCCTGTGGGTCGACCTGCACTTCTTCGCGCGCGGGCGCGACCCGAGCTTCCGCGAGGGCGTCGTCTGGAGCATCGGCTGGCTGGTGCTCAGCCTGCTCGCCGGCGTCGTGCTGCTCGCCGCCGAGGGGGCGACCCCGGCGACCGAGTACACGACGGTCTACCTGATCGAGCGGTCGCTGTCGCTCGACAACCTGTTCGTGTTCCTGCTGCTGTTCGCGTACTTCGGCGTGCCCGTCGAGCTGCGCGCGCGGCTGCTGTTCTTCGGCATCGTCTTCGCGCTGGTCCTGCGCGGCCTGGCGATCCTCGGCGGCCTCGCGCTGCTCGAGCAGTTCGAGTTCATCATCTACGTCCTCGGCGGGCTGCTGATCCTGCTCGCCTACCGGATCCTCAAGGGCGTCGCCGAGAACGTCGACCCGGACAAGAACTTCGCCGTGCGCCTGGTGCGCCGCATCTTCCCGGTCACGAGCGAGTACCACGGCAACCGCTGGTTCGTGCCGGAGGGCCGGCCGCCCAAGCGCCACGCCACGCCGCTGTTCGTCTGCCTGGCCGCGGTCGTGGCGGCCGACATCGCCTTCGCGATCGACTCGATCCCGGCCGCGTTCGCCATCACCGACGACGAGTTCGTCATCTGGATGGGCAACGTCTTCGCGTTGCTCGGCCTGCGGGCGCTCTTCGTCCTCGTCGAGGGGCTGATCCGGCGCTTCCGCTACCTCAACCAGACGATCGCGATCGTCCTGGCGATCGTGGGGATCCAGCTGATCCTGCAGGAGGCCGGCGTCCTGAAGCTGAGCGAGGGCGCCAAGCTCGGCATCGTCGCGCTGGCCTTCACGATCGGGATCGTCGGATCGCTCGTCGCCGACCGGCGCGACCCGCGGGCGGAGGAGCATCGCGAGGAGCGCCTCGCCGAGCACGGCCGGCTGCCGGGCGAGCCCGCCGACGACCCGGTCGACGACCGGGTCGGCCCGACGCCGCGCTAGGCGCCGGGCTCCTCGATCACCGGCGGCGGGGGCTCCTCCTCCGGATCGGCGACGTCCTCGCCGATGTCGTCGGACGCCGGTCGCTGGGTGACCTGGAAGCGCTCGATCATCGCGTCGCGCCGCGCCTCGTCGACCGGCGCATCGTCGCCGATCAGCACCCAGTCCGCGCCCTCGAAGTCCTCCATGTTGAAGATCTCCGTGTCGACGTCGACGGTGTCGTCGACGATGATCACGACGTCGGTCTGCGGGTTGAAGTACGTGCCGGGTCGGTTGACGAGCTCGTCGAGCTCGAAGGTGCGGGGATCAGCCATGCGGCGGTCCCTACCCCGTCAGGTCGCGGATCTGACGCTGCACCTCGGCCTCGACGTCGAGCGGCTCGCGGCCGCGCCTGACCAGGCGCTGGTTGCGGGCCTCGACGAGCGAGCGGATCTCGGCCTCGAGCCCCGGGTCGACCGCCGGCCGGGTGAGCCGCGCGACCTCCTCGTCCACGTCGAGCGGCGCCTGCCCCCGGGCGACCCGCCGCGCGTTGCGGGCGTCGAGCATCTGGCGGATCTCCTCGTCGCGCTCGGCGGCGGCCACCGCGCCCGTCGGCGCCGGGCGGGATCCGCCCCGCCCGTCGTCGTCCTCGAACAGCCCCCCGCGCCCGACGTGCTGGTAGCGGTCGCCGCGCAGGCTGGCGATCGCCACGATCGCCGCGACGACGACGACACCGAAGAGCACGTAGCCGAAGGCGTCCTCCACACCTAGGAGTGTGGCGCAGGCGGGTGGCCGCTGCGGCGCCACGCTCCTAGAGTCTGACCGATGTGGAAGCGCTTTCGCCGCAGGTCCTTCGCTCCCCGGCGCCCGGCGGTGTTCCCGGAGCAGTGGGGGCTCGTGATGGTGACCGTGCTCGCCGTCGCGGCGGGGATCGCCCTCGTGGTGGTCCTGCTCGTGGCGTAGGGCGGTACTCTCTGGGCCGAAAGTTGACTGGCGAGTCAACCAGTCTTCCCTCTCCAAGGAGCCTCCAGCACCACCATGGTCGACTTCACGCTCACCGACGAGCAGAAGAACCTGCGCGACATGGCGCACGAGTTCGCCGAGAAGGAGATCCGTCCCGTCGCCTGGGAGTACGACAAGGACGGCACCTGGCCCCAGGACATCATCGACAAGGCGTTCGAGGTCGGGCTGATGAACACCCACGTCCCCGAGGAGTACGGCGGCGTCGGGCTGTCGCACCTGGACGGTGCGCTGATCGAGGAGGAGCTCGCCTGGGGCTGCTCGGGCATCCAGACGTCGCTCGGCGCCAACGGCCTCGCCTCCGCGCCGGTCACGATCGCCGGCTCCGACGAGGTCAAGAAGGAGTTCTTCGAGGACCTCACCGCCTCGCCGAAGCTCGCCTCGTTCTGCCTGACCGAGCCGGGCGCCGGCTCCGACGTCTCGGGCATGCGCACCCGCGCGGTCCGCAAGGGCGACAAGTGGGTCATCAACGGCTCGAAGTGCTTCATCACCAACGGCCAGTACGCCGACTGGTTCACGGTCTACGCCAAGACCGACCCGGACGCCGGCCACCGCGGCATCTCCGCCTTCCTGGTGCCACGTGACGAGACGATCGTCATCGACAAGAAGGAGGACAAGATGGGTCAGCGGGCGTCGAACACGGCGACCGTGACCTTCAACGACACCGAGATCGACGCCAAGTACCTGCTCGGCGAGGAGAACAAGGGCTTCAAGGTCGCGATGCAGACGCTCGACTACACGCGTCCGGGCGTCGCCGCCATGGCGGTGGGCATCGGCCGCGCGGCGTTCGAGTTCGCCTGCGACTACTCCAAGGAGCGCGTCCAGTTCGGCGTGCCGATCGCCATGCACCAGGCGATCCAGTTCATGCTCGCCGACATGGGCACGAAGCTCCACGCCGCGCGGCTGATGACGTGGAACGCCGCCGTGCTCCTCGACCAGGGCAAGCGCAACACGCTCGAGTCCTCGCACGCCAAGCGCTTCGCCGCCGACTCCGCGATGGAGATCACCACCGACGCCGTGCAGGTCTACGGCGGGTACGGCTTCATCAAGGAGTACCC
>JAUJME010000084.1 GCA_030447005.1 Solirubrobacteraceae bacterium
TGTCGCACCGCGACACGGTCTACGCGCCGCCGCCCGGCTTCACCGCGCTGGCCTCCTCCACCGAGTCGCCCGTGGCGGCGCTCGAGGACGTCGAGCGCGGGCTCTACGGCATCCAGTTCCATCCCGAGGTCGTCCACACGCCCTACGGCCAGCAGATCCTCACCCGCTTCCTCGAGGACGTCTGCGGCTGCGAGCGCAACTGGAGCCCCGAGTCGATCGTCTCCGAGCAGATCGCCCGCATCCGCGAGCAGGTCGGCTCCGCTCGGGTCATCTGCGGCCTGTCGGGCGGCGTGGACTCCTCCGTGGCCGCGCTGCTCGTCCACCGCGCGATCGGCGACCAGCTCACCTGCGTCTTCGTCGACCACGGCCTGATGCGCAAGAACGAGGGCGAGCAGGTCATCACCGCCTTCCGCGACCACTTCAAGGTGCCGCTCGTCGCCGTCGACGCCGAGGAGCGCTTCCTGCGCCGGCTCTCGGGCCTCTCAGACCCCGAGCTCAAGCGCAAGGCGATCGGCGCGGAGTTCATCCGGGTCTTCGAGGAGGAGGCCATCGCGCTCGAGGGCGCGAAGTACCTCGTCCAGGGCACGCTCTACTCCGACGTCATCGAGTCGGGCGGCGGCACCGGCGCGGCGACCATCAAGTCCCATCACAACGTCGGCGGCCTGCCCGACGACCTCGAGTTCGAGCTCGTCGAGCCGCTGCGCGCGCTGTTCAAGGACGAGGTCCGCGCGGTCGGCGCCGAGCTCGGGCTTCCCGAGCGCCTCGTCTGGCGCCAGCCGTTCCCCGGCCCGGGCCTCGCCATCCGCATCGTCGGCGGGGAGGCGACCAAGGAGCGGCTCGAGACCCTGCGCAGCGCCGACGCGATCCTCCAGGACGAGATCCGCAAGGCGGGCCTGTACCGCGAGCTGTGGCAGTCCTTCTGCGTGCTGCCCGACATCCGGACGGTCGGCGTGCAGGGCGACGAGCGAACCTACGGCTATCTCGTCGCCATCCGCGCGGTCACCTCCGACGACGCGATGACCGCCGACTGGGCCCGCCTGCCCTACGACCTGCTCGAGCAGATCGCCTCCCGGATGATCAACGAGATCCGCGAGGTCAACCGTGTCGTGCTCGACATCACCTCGAAGCCCCCGGGCACCATCGAGTGGGAGTAGGCCTCGGCGACCAGACGGTCGCCGAGCTGTGGGCGCACGCGCGCGAGCTGGCCGAGACGGGCGCGCGCGAGCTCTCGCCGCCGGCCGCGCGGCGGGCGCTCGTGACCCTGGCGGTGGCCGGGTCCGGTGGCGACGTCGAGGCGTTCGAGCGCGAGGTCAAGGCGGTGCACCGGGCGTGCCGGGCGCTGGGGCTCGACCCGGTGCCGCTGTTCGACGCCGCCTCGGCGCTGGTCGCCGAGGAGGACGTGGAGGCGCGTGGCGTGCTCGTCAACCTGCCGCGCCGGGAGGCCCCGCCGCCGCGGCGGCCGGGTCTCCTGTAGCCCTCATCTCAGTTCGTGTAGCCCTTCTTGACCTTCTCGCAGGACCGGTTCCAGCGGGCGCGGCGGTTGAAGCCGACGTCGAGGGAGTCCTTGCCCGGACCGCAGTCGATCGTCGCCTGCAGGGTGCCCGCCGCCATGATGCGGTCGTTGCCCGCGCCGGCGCGGACCGTGTTGCGGCCGACCTGCCGGCGGGCGTTGCCCCGGAGCTTGATCGTGTCGTCGCCCGCGTCGCCGTGGATCGTGTTGTGGAGCTCTCCGCCCTGGAGGTAGTCGTCGCCCGGGCCGCCGCGCATCAGCGTCCTTCCGCGGTTGCCCCAGATGGCGTCGTTGCCCGCACCGCCGTCGAGGATGTCGAAGCCCTTGCTACGGCCGCCGGCCTGCCGGTGGCCCCAGATGACGTCGTCGCCGCCCTCGCCGAAGATCCGGTCCGCCCCCGGGCCGCCGAGCAGCTTGTCGTTGAGCGGCGTGCCGCGCAGGGTCTCGCCCTCGTCGTCGGCGAGGTCGTGCAGCCCCTTGGTGGGGTCCACGGCCCCGGCGGCCTCGACGATCGTCTCGCAGTTGGAGTGAGCGCGCTGGAGGTCGGCGGACGCGCGCACGACCGGTGCGACGTCGTCGACGATCTCCTCGAGGTCGTCGATCACGGTCTCGTCCTCGGCGCCCTGGCTCCTGCCGCCCTTCCCGGGATCGACGTACAGCGTGTCGTTGCCGGCGCCGCAGTCGACAGAGGCCCACGCCGTGCCGTTGTTCGTGTAGACGGTGTCGTCACCCGCTCCCGCATCGACGACGTCCATACCGGAGTCCGTCCAGATCTTGTCGTTGCCGTCGCCGCCACGGACCTTGTCGGGCGCGGAGCCGGCGTGGATGGAGTCATTGCCGGCGCCGCCGTCGACCTCGTCAGGGGACTCGCCGGCGTCGATGGTGTCGTCGCCCGCGCCGCCCGTGATGGCGTCGTCGCCGAACGAGCCCACCACCGTGTCGTTGCCGTCCTCGCCCGAGATCGAGTCGTTGCCGGTGCCCCCGTCGAGCAGGTCGTCGCCCCCGCCGCCGCGGAGGGAGTCCCAGCCGGTCTCGCCGTAGAGCTTGTCGGCCGCGCCTGCGCCGATGACGGTGTCGTTGCCGCCGCCGCCGCGGATGAGTGCCGGGCCGCTGCCCGAGTGGACGAGGCGGTCGGCCGCGTTCGTACCCTCGAGCGGCCCGGCGACCGCCGCGCCCGTGCAGCCGAGCCCCAGAGCGAGCGCTCCGGCGAGCATCGCGGCGCCTCTCCGCATCCTTGTCATCAGGAGACCAACGGGCCGGGAAGCCGCGTTCTGGCGCGACGGCTCGCGGCCGTCGCTACCGGTACTTCTTGCGGACCTTCTCGCAGCTCGAGTTCCAGCGGGCGCGGCGGTTGTAGCTCACGTCGACGAAGTCGCGGCCCGGGCCGCAGTCGATCCGCGCGCGCAGCGTGCCGGCTGCCGAGATCGCGTCGTTGCCCGCGCCGGCGAAGACGACGTTGGAGCCGACCCGCCGCTTGGAGTTGCCCCGCAGGTGGATCTCGTCGTTGCCGTCGCCGCCGTGGATCGTGTTGTGGAGCTCGCCGCCCTGGAGGCGGTCGTCGCCGGGCCCGCCGTCGATCAGGTTGTCGCTGCGACTGCCGTAGACGACGTCGTTGCCGGCGCCCGCCTCGATGCGGTCGCGCCCCAGGCTCGCGCCGAAGGACTGGTGGTGGCCCCAGATGACGTCCGCGCCGCCGTCGCCCAGGAGCACGTCGGGGCCGGCGCCGCCGAGCAGCGTGTCGTTGCGGTCGGTGCCGCGGAGGGTCACGCCCTCCGAGGAGCGCGAGATCCGCTTGACCCCGAACGTCGGGTCGTCGGCGGGCGCCTGCTCGATCACCGTCTCGCACCCGACGAAGTCGCCCTCGCGCAGCGCCTTGGCGTTCGAGACGCCGCCCGGCTGGCGGTAGGGGTTGACGTAGAGGGTGTCGTTGCCCTCGCCGCAGTCGACGCGCTCGGTCGCCGAGCCGTTGTTGACGCGGACCGTGTCGTCGCCCGGGCCGGCGTCGAGGTGGTCGGGTCCCGAGTCTGAGTGCAGGGTGTCGTTGCCGTCGCCGCCGCTGATGAGGTCCCGGGCGGAGCCGCCGTGGATGACGTCGTCGCCCGGGCCGCCGTCGACGCGGTCCGGGGAGGGGCCGGAGTCGATCGTGTCGTTGCCGTCGCCGCCGGACATGGCGTCGTCGCCGAAGTCCCCGAGCATCGTGTCGTTGCCGCCGTCGCCGGCCACGTTGTCGTTGCCGCTGCCGCCGTCCAGGTGGTCGTCGCCGTCGCCGCCGCGCACGACGTCGGGGCCACGGCCGCCGAGCAGTCGGTCGCCGAGCGCGCCGCCCGTGACGTGATCGGCGCCGCTGCGGCCGTCGAGGGAGACGGCGCCCGATCCGCGGGGGGAGAGCCGGTCGGGGCCGGCCGTGCCGGCGATCAGCCCGGCCTGCGCGGCGCCCACGCTGCCGGCCGCCAGGGCCAGCGCGCCCGCCAGCGCCACCGCGGTCTTGCGCACGTTCTTCAAGGGGTCCGGTCTCCGCATGCGAAGGGGGTCAACACAGCCCTCATCGCATCGGCGCGGCGCGGCGACGGCTTGACCCCCCGGGGTTAGGGGACCGACCTAGGAGGCGGCGTCCCACTCCCGCAGGCGCGGGAGCGGATCGAACGGGGCGCCGCCGTCGTACCAGCCCGGGGCGGTCCACAGCTCGAAGTGCAGGTGGCAGCCCGAGGCGCGGCCCGTCTGGCCGACGTAGCCGATGAGCTGGCCGGTGCGGACCCGCTCGCCCTCCCGAACCAGCGCCGGGTCGCGGAGATGCATGTAGGCGTAGTCCTCGCCCGTCTGCTCCCCGTCGATGACCACGTAGTTGCCCGCGGCGCCGTGGTACTGGCGGAACTTGACGCGGCCGCCGCGCGCCGCCACGAGCGGGGTCCCGCACGCGGCGAAGACGTCCTGGCCCTTATGGCCGCGCCCGCCGCCGAAGCTCGCGGCGTACTCGCCGTAGTTGTGCCGTCCGCGGACGGGGAACTGGTGGTCGAGGAACTCGAAGGCGTCGGGCTCGGGGCGGCCGGCCGGCGCCTTGGCCTGCGCGGTGGTCGCCTGGGCGCCGGAGCCGTCGCGCGCGGTCACGCGGAACTCGTAGCGCCCGGCGGGCTGGACACGGCCGCCGGCCGTGCCGTCCCAGGTCACGGTCTGCGGGGTCCCGGGCTGCACGAGCCCGGGCGACCAGCGGGCGATCGACACGCCGTCGGCGACGCGGACGAGGTCGACGTCGACCGTGGCGGGCGCCTCGCTGGTGATGACGTAAGAGAGGGCGGCCTTGCGGCGGGCGTCGAAGAAGGCCTTCGGGCTCTGGACCTGCACCTCGATGGCCGGCGCTCCGGCCGCCCGCGAGCCGGCCGGCCGGGGAGCCCCGACGGTCAGGGGCGCGCGCGTCGGAGCGGACTCCGCGCCGTTGGAGTCCACCACTGCGACGGGGCCGGACCGGGCGAAGCGCGGGACGCTCACCAGGATCCGCTTGCGGGTCACCGTCCGCGGGGCGACGGTCACGTCGTCCTGCTCGCCCGGCGCGCCGAGGAAGATGACCGACTCGACCGCGGCGATCGACCGGCCGCGGAGGTCGAGCGTCGAGCCGGGGCGGGCCGAGGTCGGCCCGGCGCACGCGGTGCGGCACAGGACGCGGCTGAGGCGGGGCGCCGGGCCGGCGGGCGCGCCGCCGGTGGGCTTCGTGGCCTTGGGCGCCGGCTTGGTCTTCGCGGCCGGGGCCTCGGACGCCGGCTTCTCCTGCGCCTCGGCGCCGCCGGGCGACTGCGCGAGCGCGGGGGAGCCGCCGGCGGCGAGCCCGAGCAGGCCCGCGGCGACGACGTATGCAGTTGTGCGCCGGGCCTGGTCGAGCCCGGGTACCACCGCAGGTAGCGGCATCTCACCTCATGAGCGACGGCCTACGGGGTTAGCTGACGGGCTCGCGCTGCTCGCGCTACCAGGCGGCATTGCCTGGATTCGCCCCAACCTGCTTCCGAGTCGGTTCCCCCGCTCCGTCCGGTATCCCGGACGGACTCGGCAAGTGCATGAACGCGCCGCAGCATACAGGCCGCCGCGGCGCCCGCAAGGCCCCAGGCGATGTCCTATAGTGGGCCGCCGCCGCGCACCGTCTGCGTGGCGTTCCCATGCTCATGAAGACCTACGTCGCCAACGCAAACGACCGCGAGCGCAACTGGTACGTCGTCGACGCCGCCGGCAAGAACCTCGGCCGCCTCTCGACCCAGATCGCCGACGCGCTGCGGGGCAAGCGCAAGCCGACGTACACGCCGCACGTCGACACGGGCGACTTCGTCGTCGTGATCAACGCGGAGCAGATCTCCGTCACGGGCAACAAGCGCGCCGAGAAGCGCTACTACCGCCACTCGGGCTACCCGGGCGGGCTGAAGTCGCGCACGCTCTCAGAGATGCTCGAGCGCCGGCCCGAAGAGGTCATCCGCATCGCCGTCAAGGGGATGCTCCCCAAGAACCGGCTCGCCCGCAAGCAGCTCACCAAGCTCAAGGTCTACGCCGGCCCGGACCATCCGCACGCCGCGCAGCAGCCGCAAGTCCTGGAGATCGAGACCCGATGACCGACGACACCCCGCGCGACGACTCCGAGCAGGGCGCGATCAACGAGCCCGAGGAGATCGCGGCCGAGTCCTCGGTCGGCGCCTCCGAGCAGCCCACCGAGCGCCAGCAGGAGCGCGAGCAGGCCATCGCCGACGAGCCCGTCGCCGAGTCCGAGCAGCGCATCGCCGAGGCCACCGGCCTGCCCTTCACCCCGGTCGACGAGGCGATGAAGGCCGCGCCGCCGACCGCCGGGCCCGTCCCCGCCGTCGAGGACGAGGAGGACGAGGAGGAGGTCGCGCCGCGCGAGAAGCCCGCGATCCCCGGCATGGACCTCGAGGTCGACATCGTCCCGGAGGGCGAGGAGGCGCTGCGCCGCGACGAGGACGACGACGCCGAGGCCGGCGGCGACGACGACTCCGATGTCGACGTCCTCTCCCAGCCGATCGCCGAGGCCAGCATCGATCTCGCGTCGGGCGCGCGCTACCGCGCGACCGGCAAGCGCAAGACGGCCGTGGCGCGCGTGATCCTCAAGCCCGGCACCGGCGCCTACCTGATCAACGGCCGCAGCCTCGACGTCTTCTTCCCGCGCGCCACGCTGCAGCGCAACATCCGCCAGCCGCTCGAGACGGTCGGCTACGAGGACCGCATGGACGTCGTGGCCACGATGCACGGCGGCGGCGTCTCCGCCCAGGCGGGCGCGCTGCGCCACGGCATCTCCCGCGCGCTGCTCGAGGCCGATCCCAACCTCCGCTCCGAGCTCAAGCGCCGCGGCTTCCTGACGCGCGACGCGCGCG
>JAUJME010000085.1:0-1683 GCA_030447005.1 Solirubrobacteraceae bacterium
GGCGGCCGGCGCTACCGGACCCGCGTCTCGGGGCAGGGCGATCCCGGCTACGCGGCGACCGCGGTGATGCTCGGCGAGGCCGCCCTCTGCCTCGCACTCGACGAGGACCGCCTGCCCGACCGCGCCGGCGTGCTCACGCCGGCCACCGGGATCGGCGCGCGGCTCGCCGAGCGGCTCCGGGCCGCCGGGCACACCTACGAGGCCTCGGCGCTCTAGCCGCGCCCGCGCCGCCCGCCGAGCGCGGCGAGCAGCCCGGTTGTGCGCGTCCTCCTCACCCTGCCGCGGACTCTATGTCACCAAGCGGGTGCGGCGGCGAAGCAGGCGTCGCCGCGCCGCGGTGCGCGACACTCACTCGATGAAACAGCTCGCCTCCATCGCGCAGGGCAACTCCGAGTACGAACCGCGCCTGCGCACCCTGCTCGACTCGACTGGGATCGAGCCCGAGGAGTTCATCGGGCTCGACTACTTCGGCCTGCTGCCGTTCTTCGTCATCTCCGGCGCCTCCGTCCGCACGGACGCCCACACCCACGGCACTGACGTCCACGTCTCGCGGATCGTCGTCGAGCTTCCTGAGGAGCTCGAGGAGGCGTTCTACCCGACGCTCGAGACCATCCTCGACGACGCGTTCGAGGAGCCGGCGGAGTAGGCGCCTTTGACGTTGGCGGTTCGCGGAACCGCTCAGGTCCCGAACAGCCGGTCCCCCGCGTCGCCGAGCCCCGGCCGGATGTAGGCGCGCTCGTCGAGCTCGCGGTCGACCGCGGCGCAGGTGATCGGGACGTCAGGGTGGGCGACGTGGACCGCCTCGATCCCCTCGGGCGCGGCGACGAGGCAGACGAGCTGCAGGCGGCGCGCGCCCGCCTCGCGGGCCCGCGACAGCGCCTGGACCGCCGAGCCGCCCGTGGCGAGCATCGGGTCGACGACGACCACCTCGGCGTCCGGCCCGTGCTCGGGCAGCGACTCGTAGTAGCCGACGGGCCGCGCCGACGCCTCGTCGCGGTAGATGCCGAGGTGCCCGACGCGCGCCTCCGGCGCCAGGCGCAGGAAGCCCTCGACCATCCCCAGCCCCGCGCGGAGGATCGCGATGACCACGATCTCGTCGGCGAGCCGGGCGCCGCGGGCGGTCTCGAGCGGCGTCTCGACCTCCTCCTCGCGGACGCGCAGGTCGCGCAGCGCTTCGTAGCCGAGGTAGGTGGCCACCTCGGCGAGCGTCGCGCGGAAGACGTCGGACGGCGTCGCGCGATCGCGCAGGACGGCGAGGTGGCGCACGACGAGCGGATGGTCGACCACCGTGACGGTCGCGCGCGGCTCCATGGCTCACGCCACGCTATAGCCTCGGCGCCCGCATGGAGGCTCCGCGCCGCAACGTCGAGCTCAAGGCGCTCGACCCCGACCCGGCCGCCACCCTCGAGCGGGCGCTGGCGCTCGGTGCGCAGGATCACGGGATCCTCGAGCAGCGCGACACCTACTTCGCGGCGGAGCGCGGCCGGCTCAAGCTCCGCGAGCAGTCGCCGGGCGGGGCGCACCTCATCGCCTACGCGCGGCCCGACGACCCCGCGGTCCGCGTGTCGGAGTACCGGATCGCGCCCGTCGCGGACGCGGCGCCGCTGCGCGAGGCGCTGACCGCCGCGCTCGGCGTCCGGGTCGTCGTCGCGAAGCGCCGGCGGCTGCTGCTGTGGGAGGGCG
>JAUJME010000085.1:1783-6850 GCA_030447005.1 Solirubrobacteraceae bacterium
CGCCGACGCCCTGGCGGTCGCCGGATGAGCGTCGCCGACGCGGTCGCTGCCGTCCGGGCGCGCGCGCCCGGGCTCGAGCCGCGCGTCGGGATCGTCCTCGGCTCCGGGCTCGGAGCCATCGCCGCGCTGGTGGCCGACGCGGTGCGCATCCCCTACGAGGCGCTGCCCGGCTTCCGCCCCGGCACGGTTGCCGGCCACGCGGGCGAGCTCGTGCTCGGGGAGGTGGCCGGCACGCCGGTCGCGGTGCTCAGCGGCCGCGCGCACGTCTACGAGGGGATCGCGGGCGCCGACGTGGCCAACCCGGTCCGGACGCTGGCGCGGCTGGGGGTCGAGCGGCTGCTGCTCACCAACGCGAGCGGCTCGCTCCGCCCCGCGATCGGGCCCGGGAGCCTCGTCGCGATCACCGACCACGTCAACCTCGCCGGCTTCAATCCGCTCACCGGTACCAACGACGACGCCTTCGGCCCCCGCTTCCCTGGGCTGCGCGACGCCTACGACCCCGAGTTGCGGGCCGGGCTGCACGCCGCCGCCGCGGCGACGGGCACGTCGCTGGCCGAGGGCGTCTACCTCGCCGTCGCCGGCCCGAGCTTCGAGACGCCGGCCGAGATCCGCGCGTTCCGCACGCTCGGCGCCGACCTCGTCGGCATGTCGACGGTCCCCGAGGTGATCGTCGCCCGCCACGCCGGGCTGCGCGTCGCGGCGGTCTCCGTCGTCACCAACCTGGCCGAGGGGCTGGGGGAGGAGCCGCTCAGCCACGCGGGGACGCTGGCGGCGGCCGCGCAGGGCGCCGCGGCCCTCGGGCCCCTGGTGGAGCGGTGGGTGGGCGATGGATGAGGCGCAGGCCCGGCGCGCGGTGGGGCTGCTCGACCTCACCAGCCTGACCGGTGAGGAGGACGAGGCGGCGATCGCGTCGCTCTGCGCGCGTGCGCTCACCCCGGCCGGTCCGGTCGCCGCGGTCTGCGTCCATCCTCGCTGGGCCGCGCGCGCCCGCGCGGAGGTCGCCGACCCGGCCGTGGCGGTGGCGGCGGTCGCCAACTTCCCCGAGGGCACTGCGGATCCCGAGCGCGCGCGCCGCGAGAGCGCCGAGGCGGTGGCGGGCGGGGCGGGGGAGGTCGACGTCGTGCTGCCGTGGCGCGCCTGGCTCGCCGGTGACCGTGCCGCCGCGCTCGCGGTGGTCGCCGCGGCGCGCGCGGAGGCGCCCGTGCTCAAGGTCATCGTCGAGTCGGGCGCGCTCGGCGAGCTGAGCGTCGTCTCCGCCGCCGCCCGCGCGGCGCTCGAGGCGGGCGCCGACTTCGTCAAGACCTCGACCGGCAAGGGCCCGCCCGGCGCCACCCCCGAGGCGGCGCGGGCGATCCTCGAGGCGGTGCGCGCGCACGGGGCCGGCGGCTTCAAGGCGTCGGGCGGCGTGCGCACCCCGGCGCAGGCGGCGGGCTTTCTCGCGCTCGCCGCTGAGCTGCTCGGGCCGGGATGGGCGACGCCGCAGACCTTCCGGATCGGCGCCTCGGGTCTCCTCGACGAGCTGCTCGCGGCGGCAGCAGCGGCGGAGGCCGCCCGGTGATCGCGCAGGAGCTCATCCGCCGCAAGCGCGACGGCGGCACGCTCTCCGCCGAGGAGATCGAGGCGCTCGTTGCCGGGATCGCCGACGGGTCGCTCTCCGACGCCCAGGCCGGCGCGCTGGCGATGGCGATCTTCCTCCGCGATCTCGACGGCGACGAGCGCGTCGCCCTGACCCGCGCGATGACGCGCTCGGGCGCCGTGCTCGAGTGGGACGAGGGTCCGGTGCTCGACAAGCACTCGACGGGCGGGGTGGGCGACAAGGTGTCGCTCGTGCTCGCGCCGGTCGTCGCGGCGTGCGGCGGGCTCGTGCCGATGATCTCCGGGCGCGGGCTCGGGCACACGGGCGGGACGCTCGACAAGCTCGCCTCCATCCCCGGCTACGACACCGCTCCGGGGCCCGACGCCCTGCGCGCGGCGGTCCGCGAGGCGGGCTGCGCGATCGTCGGCCCGACCGCCGACCTCGCGCCGGCCGACCGGCGGCTCTACGCGATCCGCGACGCCACGGCGACCGTCGAGTCGATCCCGCTCGTCGTCGCGTCGATCCTCTCCAAGAAGCTCGCCGCCGGGCTCGACGCGCTCGTGCTCGACGTCAAGACGGGCTCGGGCGCGTTCTTCGGAGAGCGCGACTCCGCCCGGGAGCTGGCGCGGGCGCTGGTGTCGGTCGCCGAGGGCGCCGGCCTGCCGGCGACCGCGCTGCTCACCGACATGGACACCCCGCTCGGGCGCGTCGCGGGCAACGCGCTCGAGGTCCGCGAGGCGATCGACATCCTCACGGGCGCCGGCCCGATCCCGCGGCTCCAGGACGTCACGCTCGAGCTCGCCGCCGAGCTGCTCGTCCTCGGCGGCCTCGATCCGGACGTCGACGTCGCGCGCGACCGCGCCCAGGGCATGCTCGCCTCCGGCGAGGCGGCGGAGCGCTTCCTGCGCATGGTGGTCTCCCTCGGCGGCCCCGCCGACCTGCTCGAGAACCCGAGCGCCCATCTCCCGCACGCGCCGGTGCAGCGCGCGATCGGCCCGGAGTTCGCGGGGACGGTGTCGCGGATCGACACGCGCGAGCTCGGCCTCGCGGTGCTCGAGCTGGGCGGCGGCCGGCGGCGGGAGGACGACGCGATCGACCCCGCCGTGGGCCTCACCGAGCTCGCCGGCCACGGGGAGGACGTCGGCTCCGAGTCGCCGCTCGCCGTCGTCCACGCGCGCGACGAGGCGGGCGCCGACCGCGCGGAGGCGCGGGTCCGCGCGGCCTTCGTGGTCGCCGAGGGCCCGCCGCCCGACGCCCCGCCGCTGATCGAGCGGCTCGAGCCGTGAACGCGGCGATCCCCCAGGCCGAGCTCCACGTCCACCTCGAGGGCTCCGCCCCGCCCGAGCTCGTGCGCCGGATCGCCGCGCGCAACGGCGTCGCGCTCCCCGACGGGCTCTTCGACGAGCGCGGCGGGTTCGCGTGGACGGACTTCGCCGGCTTCCTGCGCGCCTACGACGCCGCGGCGAGCGTCATCCGCACGGCGAAGGACTACCGCGACATCGTCTTCGAGTACCTCGTCGACTGCGCGCGCGGCGGGGCGATCTACGTCGAGCTGATCGCGTCGGGCGAGCACGCGGCGACGTCCGGGATCTCCGACGCCGAGCACGTCGCCGCGATGGCGCAGGGGATCGACGACGCCCGCGCGCGGACCGGCATCGAGGCCCGGATCCTCATGTCGTGCGTCCGCGACCTGGGCGCCGACGCGGCGGTCGCGGTCGCGAAGCGCACCGTCGCGCACCCGCACCCCTACGTGACCGGCTTCAACATGGGCGGCGACGAGGCCGGCCACCCGCCGGAGGACTTCGCCGAGGCATACGCGATCGTCGCCGAGGCGGGGCTCGGGCTCAGCTGCCACGCCGGGGAGTGGGCGGGGCCGGAGAGCGTGCGCGGCGCCCTGGGGCTCGGCGTGACCCGGCTCTCGCACGGCGTCCGCGCGGCCGAGGATCCTGCGCTGGTGGCCGAGCTCGCCGAGCGGGGCGTCGTGCTCGAGTGCTGCCCGACCTCGAACGTCGTCCTCGGCGTCTACGGCTCCTACGCCGAGCACCCCCTCCCCGCGCTGCAGGCCGCCGGCGTGCCGATCACCCTCGGCTCCGACGACCCGCCCTACTTCGGCGCGACGCTCGCGGGCGAGTACCGCGTGGCGCGCGAGGCGCTCGGCTTCGACGACGAGGCGCTCTGCGAGGTCACGCGCACGGCGCTGCGCGCGGCCTTCGTCCAGGAGGAGGTCAGGGCCGCGCTGCTGGCGCGGATTCCCTGAGACGCAGCGGGATCGGGTATCCCTGGCTCATGCTCTCACGTCTCTTCAAGCTGTTTGCCGCCAAGCGGCTGTTCGACGCCTTCCGCAGCCGGCGCGGGGGCGGGCGCCACTGACGCCGGCACCCCGCTTGCCCGGGCACCCGCCGGTACGTCGCGGGTGACCACCGCGTGCTCGCCGACCACCGCCTCGTCGCCGACCGTCACCCCGCGCAGGACGCTCGCGCCGTGCCCGATGCGCGCCCGGGCGCCGATCGCGATCGGCCCGTTCTCGAGCGGCTGGAGCCGGATCGGCGTCTCGGGATCGCTGAAGACGTGGTCGAAGTCGACCGCCATCGTGCCGTCGCCCAGCCGGGCGCCCGGGCCGACCGCGATCCCCGCGTGGGCGAGGAGGGAGCAGCGCTCCCCGAGCACCGCCCCGGCGCCGATTCGCACCTCGCCGCCCCTCGCCACCAGGCGGCAGCCGTCCGCGAGCGAGCAGCCGTCCTCGAGGACTATCCGTCCGCCGTCGTCGGCCTCGAACCGGACGTCGCGGCCGATGTTCACGCTCGCGCCGGCCTGCACGCCGGCGGGGAGCCGCCGCGGCAGGAGCCTCACGCCCGCGCCGCCTCGACGCGGCGGCGGATGAGGTCGCGCACGAGCAGTCGCGCGTGGGTGCGCGCGTAGCTCACGCGGCCGCGCGGGCCGAGCACGACGTCGCCCGCGAGCCCCGACGGCCGCCGCCGCGCGCCGAGCGCCGCCGCCGCGCGGTCGGCGATCTCGATCTGCCCGAGCGCGGTGGGGTGGACGGCGTCGGGGAGCATCAGCGTCCAGCCCGCGAGGTCGTCGAGGTCGGCGACCGCGGCGCCCGTCTCGCCCGCCACCCGCCGGACGATCGCCCCGGCGCCGGCCACCTTCGCGCCGGCGGGCGGGCGCCCGAGGTCGTGGGGGATCGTCAGGAGCAGCGTCCGCTCGCAGCGCCCGGCGAGCCCGCGCGCGGCCGTCAGCAGGTCGCGCTCGTAGGCGACGGGGTCCCACTCGACCCCGCGCACGTCGTTGGCGCCGACGTAGAGGCAGCCGACGTCGTACTCGTCGCGGACGGCCGGCAGCTGCTCGCGCAGGACGTCGGCGATCACCGCGCCGTTGACCGCCCGCGAGGTGAACGGCAGGCCGAGCGCCTCCGCCAGCCACAGCGCCCACGACCGGCACGGCGTCCCGCAGACCATGTTCCCCTCGCCCACGGTGATCGAGTCGCCGAG
>JAUJME010000086.1 GCA_030447005.1 Solirubrobacteraceae bacterium
TCATCGGCGAGGGCACGTCGGAGATCCAGCGGATGGTCATCGGCAAGAAGCTCCTGCAGCGCCACAAGATCTAGTCCGCGGAGCGGCGCGGCGCTCCTGCGCGCCGCGCCGGTCTCCTCGAACCTTGCCAAAAGGCGGCAACGGCGCGGCAACCGCGTCGCAAGGCGCCCGTCCGTCGATGGCGCCGCGTCCCGCCACCGCGCCGGCCATCCGGCGGCGCGGTTCGCGCGACGCCGGACGGCGGGTAGCGTCCGGGCCATGTCCACGAACGAGAAGCCGCAGGTCGACGTCCCGGCGGACCAGCCGCCGTCCTATCAGCTCGAGATCGACGACCTGACGGTCGGCGAGGGCGAGGAGGCGGTCGCCGGGCGCGTCGTCGAGGTGCACTACGTCGGCGTCTCGTGGAAGTCGGGCGAGCAGTTCGACGCGTCGTGGGACCGCGGCGACACGTTCAAGTTCACCCTCGGCAAGGGCCAGGTCATCCAGGGCTGGGACGAGGGCGTCGCCGGCATGAGGGTCGGTGGCCGCCGCCGCATCACCATCCCCCCGATGCTCGCGTACGGCAAGCGCGGCGCCGGCGGCGTCATCGGGCCCGACGAGACGCTCGTCTTCGTGGTGGACCTGGTGGGCGTGCGATGAGCGCCGGCGAGACGGTCACGAGCGGGATCCGGCGGGCTCGGGTGGGGGAGGTCGAGATCGCTTACGAGACGTTCGGCGACGCCGGCGACCCCGCGCTGCTCCTGGTGATGGGGCTCGGGACGCAGATGCTCGCCTGGTCCGACGACTTCTGCGCGGACCTGGCGCGGCGCGGCCACTTCGTGATCCGCTTCGACAACCGTGACATCGGGCTCTCCACGCACCTCGATGACGCCTCGCGCGCCGACATCCCGGCGGTGATGAGCGGGGACCTCTCGTCCGTCGCCTACACGCTGTCGGACATGGCCGCCGACGCCGTCGGGCTGCTCGACGCGCTGGGGATCGGGCGGGCGCACGTCGTCGGCGCGTCGATGGGCGGGATGATCGCCCAGACCATCGCCCTCGAGCACCCCGACCGGGTGCTGTCGCTCACCTCGATCATGTCGACGACGGGCGACTGGTCGGTCGGCGGCGCGACGCAGGCGGCGCTGACCGTGCTGCTCCAGCCGCCGGCGCGCAGCCGGGAGCAGGCGATCGACCGTGCCGTCGAGAACCTGCGGGTGATCGGCTCGCCGGGCTATCCGTTCGACGAGGCCGACGTCCGCGAGCGGGCGGGCGTCGCCTATGACCGCGCGTTCGATCCGGCCGGCGTCGGCCGCCAGCTCGCCGCCATCTGGGCGTCGGGCGACCGGACGCCGCTGCTCGGGCGCGTCGCCGCGCCGACGCTCGTCGTCCATGGGCTCGAGGATCCGCTCGTGGCGGTGACCGGCGGCCGGGCGACGGCGGCCGCCATCCCCGGCGCAGAGCTCCTGGAGATCGAGGGGATGGGGCACGACCTGCCGCGCGCGCTCATGCCCGAGCTCGCCGAGCGGATCGCCGCGCACACGCGAGCGGTCGCCCAGCGCTAGGGAAACTTTGTGCGGTTCCGCGCGTTACGTGCGGCATGGATCGCCTTCCCGCTCTCAGCGTCGCCGCCGCGGCCGCCGCGCTCGCCCTCGGCGCCGCCTCCCTCGCGCCGTCCGCCGCGTCGGCATCCTGCGCGCCGCGCTCCGCCGCCGACCAGCTCGCCAGCGCGGAGGTCGCCTTCGTGGGCCGGCTGACCGACCGCCGCGGGGACCGGCTGATCTTCGCGGTCGACGAGGGACTCAAGGGCTCACCGGGCGCGACCGTCGAGGTCCCGCAGCCCGGCGTCACGACGGTCAGCCTCAACCCGCGGCCCGGCGAGCCGATCGGGTTGACCGGTAGGCGCAACGCCGACGGCACGCTCAGCGCCAACGACTGCAACCGCAGCGCCCCGGCGAACCTTCGCGCCGCGGCCGCCGCGCCCGACACGGACTGCTCCGCCCCGCGGGTGACCGGGATGAAGGTCCTCGACGGCAGCCGCACCCGCCGGCCGACCCGCTTTCGCGTGCGCCTGGCCGGCGCCGAGGGCCGGCTGGACCGCCTGCGGATCGACTGGGGCGACGGCTCGGCGCGGACCTACCGCCTCGACCCCGAGGGCGCGGATCCGAACCTGGTCGTCACCCACCGCTTCCGCCGCACCGGCGTCCGGCGGGTGAAGGCGATCGCCAGCGGCCGGCCCGTGCTCGCGTGCGGCGTCTTCGGTCTGCCGCCGCGCGACAGCTCCCCGCGACGCACGCTCGCCGTCCGCGTCCGCTGATCCGCGGCGCGCGCCCGGCGCGCACCCACCGTCGTGAGGAGCAACGACGGTAGCGATGCCTCATGGCAGTTCGGCGCCTTCGCCGCGCTCTTCGCGTGCGCGCTGATCCTCCACCAGCTCTGGTGGGGCGGGTTCGAGGTCCTCTCGCCGCACTTCGCGGTCGTCGTCGCGGCGCTGTGGTCCATCGCCCGGCCCCGCTCGGTCGCGCGGTTCGTGGTGATGCTCGCCGTCGAGGTGGTCTCGGTGTGGCTGGACATGCCGGGGGTCGGCAGCCACACGGTGCTCGTCCTGGTGAGCGCGACGTGCATGCTCGCCTTCGTGGGGTGGACGGCCCTCCCGTCACGGCGGCTCCCGGACGCAGGCACCGTCTACACCGCCATCGCCCCGTTCCTGCGCGTGCAGCTGCTGCTCGTCTACGCCGCCGCGGCGCTCGCCAAGATGAACACCGGCTTCGTCGACTCGGAGATCAGCTGCGCGGCCTGGATGTCCTCGAAGATCGCATGGTTCGACCCGTCGCTGCTCGACGGTGCCTGGCGGATCGCGCCGGCCGTGTGGGGAACGCTGCTCGTCGAGGTGTCGCTCCCGATCCTCCTCGCATTCGGGCGCACCCGGCCGGCAGGGCTCGCGGTCGGCGCGGCGTTCCATCTCATCCTCGCCCTGGCGGGGAACGTCCCGTTCTCCGCCCTCGCGCTGGCGCTGTACGTGGCGTTCCTGCCCGGCGACACGGTCAGCCGCCTGCGCTCGCTCGCGGCACGGCACGGCTGGGACCGGACCGCCCGGCCGGTCTTCGCGATCGGCGTCGCCGGCTGGCTCGCCGCCGCGGCGATCTTCGCCTCGCAGCCGGCCGCGGGCCGTGCGCTGATCGCCCACGGCACGCGGCTGGTCGTCGTCGTGGCGGTGCTCGCCGCGGCGATCCTGCTCACGCTCTCCCGGCGAGAGCGGGCTCCGCGCACGCACGCCCCTCAGACGCTGCGCCTCGGCCACGGGATCTTCGTGGCCGGGATCGTGGTCCTGCTCGCCAACGCGGCGAGCCCGTACGTCGGCTTCAAGACCGAGAGCTCGTTCACGATGTTCTCCAACCTGCAGACGGAGCCCGGCTACTGGAACCATGCCTTCATCCCGGAGGCGGTCAGGGTGCTCGGCTACCAGGACGACCTCGTGCGGGTCACCGCCTCCAACGATCCCGTGCTCCGCGGGCGAGGGCGCGGCGGCAGGCGGCTCGTGCGCTACGAGCTCGACCGCTACCTGCGCGCCCGGCCAGGCGCCCGGGTGATTCGCTCCGGCGCGGGGCCCGCCGCCACGGGTCCAGCGACCGTCCTGATCGACAAGGTCGCGAAGTTCCGCGACGTCCGCCCCCTGGAGCGGCCGGGCTGCTGACCGCTCAGCGGCCGGCCTCGCCGCCGAACAGGGATTCGGTCAGCGTCCCGCCCGACGACCGGAGCTCCTCGAGCGCGGCGGCGAGGTGCCGGTCCTCCACCCGCAGCGGCCCCTCGCGCTCCTCCGCGGCGTACACCGCGGCGCGGCGCAGCAGCTCGCGGATGAACGCGGGACTCACGCCCGCGAGCCGTTCGACCAGCTCGCCGGGCCGTTCGAGCCGGAGGTCGAGGCCCTCGCCGTAGAGCTCGATGAGCCGCAGTCGCCCCTCCGCGTCCGGGAGTGGGAAGGCCACCGCCAGATCCACGCGCCCGGGGCGCGACGCGAGCGCCGGCTCCAGCAGCTCCGGGCGGTTGGTGGTCAGGATGAAGATCAGGTCATGGTCCTCGTCGAGGCCGTCCATGGCGTTGAGGAGCTCGAGGAGGACGGCGTTGGTCTCGTCGTAGGAGCGGTCGAGGGCGACGAGGTCGACGTCCTCGAGCACCACCATCGCCGGCTGCAGGGCGGTCGCCAGATCGACCGAGGCCCGCACCGCGCGGAGCGCCTGGCCGGTCAGGAGCACGACCGTCCTGCCGGGCATGAGGGTGGCGAGATACATGGCAGTGAGGGTCTTGCCGACGCCCGGCGGCCCGTGAAGCAGGACGCCGCGGCGCAGGTGCCGGCCGCTGGCACGCAGGCGGTCGGCGTGACGGGCCACCGTCACCGCCTGGCGCTCGATGCGATCGAGCAGGCCCTCCGGCAGCACGATGCGGTCGCGGCTGACCGCGGGCAGCGAGCGGACGGTGAGCGGGGCTCCCTCATCGTCGTGGAAGTGCCTCGGCGTCAGCTCGAGCACGCGCCCGCGGTAGACGTTGCGCTGGTGCATGAGCTCGCGGAGCTCGTCGAGCATCGCGTCCGCTCGGTCCTCGGTCAGAGCCATCGCCTCGAGCTCAAGCGACTCCCCGCCGCCGTCGCCGGAGCTCTTGAGCATCAGCACGAGCGGCTCGCCGTCCTCGTCGGTGATCAGCCACAGCGCCGAGCGGACGCAGCGGATCGACTCGTCCTCTCCGAGCGCCACCGTGACGTGCTCGACGCCGCCGAACTCGATCGACGGCATCCATGGCCCGCCGCGCACGAGCTCCGCCAGCCCGGCCCGGTACCCCTGCATGACGGGGAGTCCGACGACCTGGCTCCCTCGGCTGGGCAGCCACGCGTCGAGCGCCACGGTGAGATTCGGCCGGTCCCAGGCGGCGAGCCCGCGGCTGACCACGGGAAGCTCCGTCGGATCGCGGCCGAAGTGTTCCCGCAGCCGCCGCCGCGCCTCCGGCTCGGGCTCCGGGGCATGGCGCTCCGCCCATTCCGTGAGGCGCTTGAGGGCGCCGGCGAGCTCCTCCGGTTCCACCCTCCGAGGCCGATCCCGTCAGCGGGCCCGGGCGCCCAGCCGGTCGAACGCAAAGCCGGTCGCCTGCGCGAGCACCAGCTTGTCGGCTAAGTCGATCCCGGCGTCCTGGAGCGACCACTTCCACGGCGGGTCGTGGACCCCGAGGGCGGCCACGCCCAGCACGTCCGCCGGCCAGAGCGTGCCGAAGACCGCCGCGACGGCCGCCTGGCCCCGCAGGCCGAGGCGCGAAGCCAGCACTCCGTGGGCGGCGCCCCACCCGACGCCGACGCCGAAGTGGGCGATGTAGTTGAGCCGGCGCCGCCCGGCCGGACGCTTGGGATGCACCGGGAGCAGCTTCTCGACCAGGTTCGCCGGCTCGTAGCTCTCCTGCCGGCCGGTGATGGGCATCTCGACGAGGTGCTGGAACGCGGTCATCGCCGCGGTGCCGGCGAGGCCTGCCACAGCGCCGCGGGCGGCGGAGCGGGCGAGCGTCGGTCGATCGGTCATGCCGCGCGCCGCGCCGGCGAGGCCTGGTACTCGCGGGCCGCTTCGACCAGCGAGGCGACGACCTCGGACTCCGGATCGGCCTCCGGGTGCCACTGCACGCCGAGCGAGTAGGTCAGCCTCGGGTCCTCGATCGCCTCGGGGAGCTCGTCGAGGGTCGCGCGGCCGGTGATCACGAGGCCTTCGCCGAGGCGGTCGACGCCCTGGTGGTGGTGGGACTTCGTCGGGTGGCGGACCTCGCCCGCGGCCCGGGCGGCCAGCGTGCCGTCCTCGAGCACGACGTCGTGGTCGGCGCCGTCGAAGCTTCCCACCACCCGCCGGTGGTCCTGATGGCCGACGGAGTCGGGAAGGTGCTGGAGGAGCGTCCCGCCGCGCGCGACGTTCATCACCTGCATCCCGCGGCAGATCCCGAGGACGGGGATGTCGCGCTCCCAGGCGCGCCGGACCACGGCGATCTCGAAGTCGTCGCGCTCGGGCACCGTGCCGGTCGTCTCGGGACCGGGCACCGCGCCGTAGCGGGAGGGATCGACGTCCGCGCCGCCCGCCAGGAGCAGCCCGTCGACGAGGTCGAGCACCCGGTCGGGGTCGGCGGCGGTCGCGGGATCGGGCGGGAGGATCAGCGGCGTCCCGCCCGCGGCTGCCACCTGGCGCAGGTAGGAGCGCGGCACGAGCGCCACCTCGTCGTCCCACACGCCCCAGCGGGCGCGCTCGAGGGGCGCGCAGACGCCGATCACCGGCGGCCGGCGCCTCATCCGCGCTGATCTCGTGAGTTTCATCGCCGTCGAAGATACGACGGGCCGCCGGAGGCCCTGCCGCGATCGCCCTCGCGGTCGCGCGAACTGGTGTGTTCGCGGAACTGCCGCTCGAAGTCGGGCCACCACGGCGGCTCGCCGTCCGGGCCCGGCCCGCCGCCCCCTCCACCGCCCTCGTCGGGCTCCTCGCCGTCGTCGGAGTCGCGCGAGCGGCGCCGCGGGACGGCGATGAGCCCGGAGACCAGCACGGCGAGCGTCGCGACGAGGATCCCCGAGATCCAGACCATGGCCGCCAGGTGGGTCACGCCGAGCAGCGCGACCACGGCGGCCGTCCAGCCGGCGGCCGCCGCGACGGCGGCGGCGAGCTTCAGGCGGCGCGGGGATCGCATCACCATGACCTTCTACCCGACCGGCGGGAGTCGAGTCGCCGGCTCGCGGCGGTTGACGTAGCATCACCGCGATGTCGGCCGCCGAGACAAAGGCGCTCATCGAGCGCGCCATCGCCAACTTCCAGGCGGAGGTCCCGGCGCTCGCCCAGCTCAAGCTGGTGA
>JAUJME010000087.1:0-1512 GCA_030447005.1 Solirubrobacteraceae bacterium
CCAGGTCCTGCAGCATCTCGTCGGACGTCGAGATGACGCGCGAGTTGGCCTGGAAGCCGCGCTGGGCGGTGATCATGTTCGTGAACGTGCTCGCGAGGTCCACGTTGGACATCTCGATCGCGCCCGCGATGACGCGGCCGAAGTTGCCGGTGCCCGGCTGGCCCGGCGCCGGCGCGCCGGAGTTGGCGCCCTGCGCCCAGCGGTTGCCCGAGATGCGCTCGAGGCCGGCGGCGTTGGGGAACGTCGCGAGGCTCAGCGTGCCCGCCGGGGTGCGGTCGCCGCCGCCGGCCGGGATGTAGCTGACCACGCCGTTCTGGGCGACGGCGACGTTCGTGGCGCCCGGCGGGACGTTGATCCTGTTGCCGTCCTCGCCGACCACGAAGAAGCCCTCCTGCGTGACCAGGTCGCCGTCGGCGTTCGTCGTGAAGTTGCCGGCGCGCGTGTAGTTGACGACCTCGGAGGCCGGATCCTGCTTGATCCGGAAGAAGCCCTCGCCCTGGATGGCCAGGTCGAGCGGGCTGCCCGTGGTCTGCAGCGCGCCGCCCTGCATCAGGTTGTCGATGGAGCCGAGGCCGACGCCGAGGCCGACCTGCGCCGCGTTGGTGCCGCCGGTCGTGGCGTCGGCGGCGCCGCCGCCGCGCTGCATCTGGGCGAGCGAGTCGCGGAACGTCGTGCGGGCCGACTTGTAGCCGATCGTGTTGACGTTGGCGATGTCGTTGGCGGTCACGTCGAGCATGACCTGGTGGCTCTTGAGTCCGCTGATGGCGGAGAACATTCCTCGCATCATGATGGTGATTCCTTCCTACGCGATGACCGCGGAGTCGATGTTGGTGAACACGAAGTCGCGCATGTGCGCCTGATCGACCGCGGTGATGACGGTCTTGTTGGAGATGGAGACGACGAACGCCGTCCCGTTGACGAAGACGACGGAGTCGCGGGCGCCCTTGCCGGCGGCACGGCCCACGCCGTCCTGGAGCCGGTGGAGCGTCTGCGGGGAGACGTCGATGCCGCGGCGCTGGATGCGCTGCAGCGCGTGCTGGGAGAACGAGACGGCCTGGGCCGTGCTCGTCCGCAGCACCCCGGCGAACGCGTTCGAGGCGGGGGCCGCGGGGCGGGCCTCCTCCGCGGGCGCGGCGCCGACCGGCGACAGGAGCGCCGGGTTGACGGGGGTCGGGGTCATCAGGCGACCTCGCTGACCGTCGCGGGGTCGATCCCCGAGACGCCGCCGACCGTGAGGACGGTCTTGCCGCCCGCGGTGGTGACCTTCTCGACCGTGCCGGTGTGCGGGACGTCCGCCTCGTCGATGTAGGTCACGGTCCGGCCGATGAGCGAGATCGCCTGGCTCTGGCCGAGGCTCTCGGCGACGCGCACGTTGGCGGCCGCCATGTTCGAGATCTGCTCGAGCGTGGAGAACTGCGCCATCTGGCCCATGAAGGCCTGGTCGTCCATCGGCTTGGACGGGTCCTGGTGCGTCATCTGGGCGACGAACAGCTTCAGGAAGTCGTCCTTGCC